>JBGSSZ010000251.1:0-15745 GCA_041736785.1 Limnoglobus sp. | reverse complement strand
AGACTGCGAGCGTGCCGGGCCAGTTCTTCCAGCACGCGCAACCGCTGCACGCCACCAACCGCGACGCCGTGTTTGTCTTCACGCTGGCTCAGCCGCAAACCACGGCCCGCGGGCACAACCCAGGAGATGCCTTTGACATGACCCCGCGGCAGGGCGCGCAAGAACCGCACGGCCTCCAGCCCCGCTACCGAGATCGTGGGCATCATGCGGGCCTGATAGGACTGCACTTCGACGAAGCCCTTGAGCCATCGCAGCGGAAGTGAGACTTTCTTCTCAACGACCGAATCCGCTCCCCGTCGCAGTTCAAACTCCTGCGTCCCCACTGTCAGTTCCACGGAATCGCGATCGCGGACCTTGGCCAGAGCGGCCCGCAGTGGAGCGTTGAAATCGACATTCGTCGTGCCGCAGCCGGTGAATTCGCCATCCAGTGCCTCAGGCCGCAGATCGACGCGAGCATAAGTGCTGCCGCAAGCGGAGAAGGATTCAAACCGTAGACGGTCCTCGCTGGCGGTGATGACCGGGTCGGCTGCGAGCAAGATCCTGTGCAACATTGCCGGCGGGGTATGGAATCGGGACTGCACAATCTGCACCAGTCCGCGCAGCAAGTCCGCAGTCAGTCGCGGCTGCGTCAGATGTCCGCGGAAGAAGTGCGGTTGGCCATCGCTGCAGGTCGCCAGCCGCAGACGTTGACCCCGCGGCGTCGACGCCAGTTCGGAGGCAAAGGGGTAGCGGTAACTGTAGTCGATCGCCGCGGAAGTCATGCACCAGTTTTAGTCCATGATTCGCTGATTTTCCTTGCGGTGGGAGCTCTCAGTTCCAAAATGCCATCAATACCCGGAGGAGTCGCTCAATCTCCTCGCCAGTGCAATTTGTACTGTTGCGACATGCAGGCCGCTGTGAACCCCCGCAACAACCACGCCCACTGCAACCTCAACACCATTGATCTGCTGATGACGCTCGGCTACGACTTCGTCACTGCCGTAGCCGTCTTGCGACTGGAGCGTGCAAAACCCGTCAAGCCCGGCTTCTCCAGAATTCCCAACCATTCGGCAATCGAGCCTCAAACGATGCCAAATCCCTATCCGCTTAATTCGGCAACAACTGCGCCCACAATTCGGTTGGGGACATCCTACCGTCATGCCATGGCCATCGACTCGACGAGCGAGCGGCTGGTGATGGTAGCACGACCGGCGGCGTCAGGACCATCGAGACCGGCGGCGACTCCTGGACCCTGCTCGACGCCCGGCTCCCGCCGGTCCATGCGGTGCGATTCATTTGATTACAGTACGCGGATTGCGAAGGTAGTAGAATCGCCCGTCTTCGGCTCCGCCAAGGAAGTCGGCGATCCCGTCGCCGTTGAAATCGACCGTGGTCGGGCTGACATCGTGACCTTCAATGTTCTGTGCCGCGAGCGGGCCGCGATCCTCGAACGTCCAGCATCCGTCGCGCGCGTTCACCTGCCGCAGCAGGTTGGCACTCGTCGAGTTCACGAGGATGTCAAGCTTCCCGTCGCCGTCCCAATCGACAATGCAGAGCTTGCGTCGTCCGCTCTTTCCAGCGGCTCCCGTGCTCAGGCGCAGCGGCTTGCCTTGTTCGTCGAAGAAGACGCGTCGCGGCGGCAGGAGCTTCAACTCGCCACCGAGACGAGTCCGCGCGAAGAGCGCGAGATAGCCTTCGTGGTCGAGCATGACGAGGTCGGTCAGTCCGTCCGCGTTCCAATCCACAGCACATGGCGTGGTCCGCCATTGCGTGAGGAGCTCCTTGCCGTGAGGTCGCAGCCAGCCCCATGCCAGAGTCGGTTGCGGCTTCTCCCATTCCACTTCGATCGGCACCGCAGCCGCCAGCGCGGGTCGCTGACGTGTGCCGGTGTTGCGAAACCACACAACCCGTCCCCAGATGGAATTGACGATCAGGTCCGGCAAGCCGTCGCCATCCCAGTCGGCGACGCTGAGCGTCGTGTAGCCCCATTTGGCTTCAGCGGGCCCCTGGATGCTGCCATTCGGCCCTGCCATAATGCGGATCGATTTGCCGTCCGCATCGAGGAGCTTCGGCGCGGCCCACTTCGGCTTCTCCACGCCGGGCGCGCTTAGGTTTTTGAAGAACGCAATCTGCCCTGCCGTGTTACCCGAGAGGATGTCTATCGCACCGTCGCCGTCCCAATCGAACCCGACCGGCGTGGCCAGTGCGCCGCATTTGAGCTCGTCGGCTTGCTGCTGAAAGTAGCGCGGGGGGAGGAACTGCGGCGTGCCGTCAGCGGACAGCTTCCCGGTGTTCTCGATGAACGCCACGCGACCGTCTTCATCGCCGCAGATGAGATCGATGCGGCCGTCCTTGTTCCAGTCGATCGCCACGGGCGTGATCATCTGCAGGTCCATGACCAGCGGCTGACCGTCGGCCTGGAGGAGCCGTTTTCCCGCGGCATATTTGGGCTGCTCGCGTGTGCCGATGTTCTTGAAGATCGTGAAGCCGTCGAGGAACTCACCGCAGATCAGGTCCAGTTTGCCGCAGCCGCGGAAGTCGGCGAAGTTGGGGGCGGGCCAGCCGAACGTCTCGGCTGCCTTGCCCCCCGCCATCAATCGAGTCGGCTTGTTGTAGACCGGCACCGCGTTGGTTCCGCGGTTTTGGATGAGGTAGACGTAGCCCCGCAGCGGTCCATTGGTCCAGGTGCCGTTGCGGTCGTAGGCGTTGTCCCAGCCGTAGTCGCTCCAGTCGCCGATGCCCACGGCAAGATCGAGCCGCCCGTCACCGTCGAAGTCGACGACGCGCCAGAAATTGGCCCGGATCTTGCCCTTGGCTTCGTGGACTTTCACCGGCAGCGGCAGCTTGCGACCCTTCGCAAGGCCGCTCGTCAGAAAATCGGGATACTCCACAGCCGGCGTCATCACCCATGGCGTGCCATTCACATACGACACTTGCGCGTAGTTCATCCCCTTGCTGATGCGGCGACCCGGCATGAACACCGGCAGGGGATTCTTCGCGGTGTCGACACCGGGGTTCTCAAAGACGTAGACGCCGTTGGAGGGTTTGTCCGGGCAGTTGACGACGAGATCGTAACGCCCGTGACCGCCAAAATCCATCGGCAGCGGGTAAGCCCAGAGCCCGACACCGAGGTCGACGACGAGCCCCGGATTGTTGTACCGCAGCCGTTCGAGCTGATTTGCCGGCGCAGCGATCAGCAGACTGGCAAGAATGGGAAGCATCAGACTCGTCCTTGCGAATTGCGGGCTCACACGCACTTTACACTCAAATCCATCGTAGTTCGATTCTCGTGTATGACAAAGAAACGTCTGCAATCAAGGCAATGATGATGTTCAGATGAATGACGCGATTATCCTTGACTGGCGATACCGTGCCGGTAACCTCGCTCTTTTGGACCTCAGCGCCTCGGCCACCGACTCCCGCAGCCACACATCTGGATCACATCGCTCAAGTTCCTGCTCCGCCACGGTCATCTCGCGAACGAGCGGGTCCCCGTACTCGCGATGGCAGGGAGGACCGAAGTCGGGGAACCATTCCTGCTCTCGCTTGAACACGCACCCGACCTGGCGCTGCCACTCATTCGCAAGGGCCTGCTGGCCGACGCGCCCATTGATATCACTTCGGTGGCTGCGATCCTCGCCGTGATCGGCAAGCCGTGGAGCTTCCTGGAATTGCTCGGAGCACTGAGAGCATCGGACGACCAGCAGAAGACTGCCGACGCACGGGCGGCGCTGCTGGAGACCGGCGACGAGGAAACGCAAAAGGCCGTCCTCGCATGGGAGGAGCGAAACGCTCACAAGCACGATGCGGGCAGTTACCTGGTGATAGACGGACGGAAACACGGGGCGAGCAAAACCGCGGTGGAAGTTCTGGGGAACATAAGCTTCGAGGTGACCCGATTGCAATCGCCCACTGCGCCTCTCGCTACCAGGAACCGCACGAAGAATCGCCTCTGGCGGCCGCTGTCAGTTAACGGGGGTATTCGAAAGCCTGTGGTGCATCGAGGGTCGGTCTTGTCGCCGGACAAGTCCACCTGGTCGCCCAGCAACTACGTCATGAGATGGATGCCGGCGGTAGTTTTTTGTCTCCGAACGCCAGGGTGCTCATGATAGACCTGGTGCGGTGTTGAGCAGATGGTGGCATGCCAGGTGGATCATTTCGATGGAGCGGGTACTACACGAATCGATGTGAAGTCCCGTCGGCGTTTTGCGACACGTTGTCCCAAACGCCGACAGGTTGCAAACGGTTTATCAGTCGTTGCCGTCCGGCAGCGGACCTTGTGATCGCCGAGCAAGAAGTGTAGAAGCCGCTTTGGAGAGCACTCGAAACACTCATGTTGAGCTCGCAACCGAATCAGCGGGTTCCCACCGGCGTGTCCGGGGCGCGGCTGTCAACATCGAGGTTCGCTGGACGGCGTGTGAGGCGCTCGGGACCAGGGACATGAAGGCAGCGTGTGCGGCACCGGGCTTGGTCAAGGCATCGAACGACTAGCACCCAGACATCCGTGCCATCGCCCGTGCAGACGTCCAGAAAGTGCGGATTTTCGGGCAAGGCAGTTCAGGGCTTTCCTCCGCGCGACCGAAGACTCGTGATGGTTGACACGGGTATGGGTATTACCTGCAAGTCGGACATGTGGTGGATGAGATAGTAGGCCGTGTGGACGCCCTGCATCGCCGCGGTCAACGACGACGGGTCGAGCACATCGCCGCGGACCACCTGCGTCGACTCTCGAACGCGGGGCTGCACCGTGTCGGGGGAGCGGGCCAGGCATCGTAGAGTGACCGGCTGCTGTTCCATCAGCGGCAGAAGTCGCCCGCCGACATACCCCGAAGCACCCGTCAACAGTACGAGGGGATGATCCTGTTGATCCAATTCTGGCATCGTGTTGAAGAACTCCGGTTGGGAATGCTGATGAAATACGGATAATCTCAGGTGGCCTATTTTCCCAACGGAATCACGACAGCCACCGGCGGAGCCAGGGAGACGATGTTGTCACTTCGCAAACCAACTGCTGATGCCCTGCAGCGATTTCTGTCACGTCAGCAGCAGAGAGGCTACACCTACGCCGCAGTTGGTGCGACGGCCGAAACTCCGCCCGCCGGGTACGTCGTGGATCGCACCCGCATCAAGCAGGGCACTGGCGAGCCGGTTTTTCGATCGGCCATCGCCGCTCTTCGTCGCTGGGAGCAGTTCCGCCTCTCCTGGGTCGATGCCTGGCCGTCTGACACACGCATTCAAGTCGGCGAGATTGTGGCCGTGATGGGCCGTGCTGTCGGCCTCTGGTGGATCAACGCCTGCCGGATCGTGTGCGTCGTGGAGGAGGTCGGCCCCATCAATCGCTTCGGCTTTGCCTACGGCACACTGCCGGGGCATGTCGAGAGTGGCGAAGAGCGATTCCTAATCGAGTGGGACCTGAGCGACGACAGCGTCTGCTACGACATCCTCGCGTTCTCGCGCCCGAATCACATCATGACCCGGCTCGGCTACCCATTGGTGCGGCGTCTGCAGAAGCGCTTCGGCCGCGACTCAGCAGCATCCATGCTGCGGGCAGTCGCAGCAGATGCTGAATGACTTATCTGATCCCGCCGCTGGTGTGCGTGCGGCCGCTGGGGTCGCGTTGGCGGAGGGCCAACCGCTTGCTGACTCACTGGCAGTCGTGATCGGATCTGGCCCGGCGGACATGGCGGCGGGATATTCTTCCACACAGTCGACGCAGGCGTGCAATCCCACAGCGGGCCATTCGCGTAACTGGTGTGCGAGGTCGTGGCAGGTACGGTGCTGGGTGGGGGACTGTACGACGCTCAAATGAATCGAAAGCCTGCTGGCGGCGACACGAGTAGAACGTTCCCTGTGATGGACTTGGCATCATGCTTTGTTCTCTTTTCCGATTGACGGGGCATGCACGTGTTCGACGCCGTTTACTGCATCAACTTGGATCGCCGCCCGGATCGTTGGACAGAGTTTCTCCGTCGCGTGCCGGAGGATTGGCCATTCAAGCCCGTATCGCGATTTCCGGCGACCGACGGGCAACTCTGCCCCAAGCCGGCGTGGTGGAATGAAAGTGCCGGAGCCTGGGGCTGCCTGCGGTCCCATCTCCGCATCATCGAGGATTGCCTGAACAGCGGCTTCGAGAGCGTGCTGATCTTTGAGGACGACGCAGTCTTCAACGAACTCTTTGTCCGCGATTTGCAGAAGTTTCTGCAGAACCTGCCGGCAGACTGGCAAATGATCTACCTCGGTGGACAACTACTCCGCGAAGGCTTCCGCCCTCCAACACGAATCA
Organism: Limnoglobus sp.; assembly: GCA_041736785.1. Classification (GTDB taxonomy): domain Bacteria; phylum Planctomycetota; class Planctomycetia; order Gemmatales; family Gemmataceae; genus JBGSSZ01. The sequence goes on along the minus strand of JBGSSZ010000251.1, from coordinate 9,483 downwards.
GCGACGAAGTCTACCGCCCCTACAACATCAACCGCACGCATGCGTACGCTGTTCGTGGCGCTGCCATGCTGCGCAGCCTTTACGAACACCTGCTATCGCGCGACTGGTTCCCGAAGCATCACTTGGATCACCACTATGGTCGACTGCACCAGACTGGTCGCTATGGCGTCTACGTTCCACGTCAGTGGCTGGTGGGGCAACTTGGCGGGCCGTCGGATGTCAGCGGTGAGCAGACGGACACGATGAATTGGGAGCATCCGGAGACCGCCTCCGCTCGCGGCCCGGAGCCGTTCGTCGCTGTGCTGGGGGTTCACGAGTCCGTGGCCTCGCGGGTTGCGTTGGCACTGCACCACCTCGGTGTGCACATGGGAGACGATCTCGGCGGTGCAGCCAACGCGAACGATGCCGAAGACCAGGCACTGGCGCGATTGTGCGAGGAGGCAGCGCCGTTCCCTGTCTGCGGGATTGCCATGCGGGATGAGGAGATGCGCGACCGCATCGAGGGATGGGTTGGCCACCACATGTGGCGGGCCCGCGTCCGCGGCAAGCTTGCGGGTGCCAAGTACCCGCACTTGTGTGCACTGGGATTTCACTTTAAGGCCGCCTGCGGCTCGCGATTGAAAGTCATCGACGTACGCGAGCCGCTCGGCGACGCCATCTCATCGCTGCAAAAGCGTCTGCGATCAGCATCCGGGGCAGCGAACGATGCCCAGTCCGATGAAGTCCAGCGCTGGCTGTTGCTGGAGAAAGAAATGTTCCTTGCCTCGGTGCCGCACCTGTCGTTGGGCCGTGCATCGATCGAGGAGGATCCGGACGCGGCGTTGAGTCGATTGATTGCCTATTTGGACCTGTCCCCAAGTCAGGAACAAATTCACCGTGCGCGGCAGGTTCTGATGGGAAACCCAGCCAGCGACGTAGTTCCAAAGTGATTCGGTTGTGAGCAAGTCACATCAAGAGCGACAGCGGTTCAAGGATTGAACCGCCGTCTTTTCTTTTGTAACGAATGGTGAGTTGTCTCACTGAGGGTTCGGTGAGACGTGCTGACACTTCAGCTACCGACAGCTTCGATCTTAGTGGCAATGCCGTTACTGCCGATGAGGGCTTCGCCGAAGTCACCAACGAGGAACGCAGCCAGCGTCGTGTGGACATCGTTGCGTTCGATCTTGGTCCCCGGCCCTGCCGTGACGACGACGATGACCCCACTTTGCCGACGTATCGACACTCTGCCCGCCCCGACATCAATGGCGGTAATGGTGCCTTCCACTTTGCCAATGACATTGCTGCTGCTGCTACTCCCGCTTCCGCTGGAAGAACCAGAGCCACTCGTTGAGCCGCTGCCGCTGGTGGAGCCACTTCCGCTTGTAGAACCGCTGCTGCTGCCACTCCCGCTTCCGCTGGAAGAACCAGAGCCACTCGTTGAGCCGCTGCCGCTGGTGGAGCCACTCCCGCTTGAAGAACCGCTACCGCTAGTTGAACCTGATCCGCTGGTCGAGCCCGTGCCGGGTCGGGATTCCAGTTCCCAGGCGACGCCGTCGGGACCGATGCGTGCTTCTACGGGGTCGCCGATCCGGAACGCGGCCAGCGTGACATGCACGCGGTTGCGTTCCAAGTTAGTACCCGCGGTCACTTCGGCAGTGAGGATTGCGCCGTTCGCCAGTCGCACGTCAAAGGTGCTCGCGCTGGTGTCGATCGCGACCAGGATGCCTTCGATCGACGACACCGTGCCGGGTTCGAATGTTCCGGGCTCGAAGCGGTCATCGTTGACGGGGCTGTCATTCACGGTGCGGCTGACGGCCCGGATGAATTCACCGGAGGCGCCGTCGAAAATGCGCAGGTATTCATCGTTTCCCCTGCGGACGCGGGTCACGAGGTCGTCGCGCCCGTCGCCGTTGGCATCAACGCTGGCAACACGAATGCCGCCGCGGAAAGAGGAATCATCCGCGAAAAAGTCGAATTGAGAGGCGCTGTTGTCGTCGATGCTGCGGACGCGCGGTCCTCCACCGGGGCCTGTGCCAGCGAAGATCTCCACGCGACCGTCGCCATTGGTATCGCCCGCGCTGACGGTGACTCCGCCTCGGAAGTTGACATCGAACGCGAAGAAGCTGCGGAGGACGCTGTCATCCAAGCTGCTGAACGCTCGAACTTGCGGTCCTCCTCCCACGCCCGTGCCGGTAATAACATCGTCTCGGCCATCGCCATCGAGGTCACCGACCGCGACCTCGACGCCGCCGCGGAACTCCGGGGCGTAGGCGAAATAGTCTTTCAGCACGGTGTTGCCGAGAGTGGCGCCGTCGAGGACACGGACGCGCGGACCACCGCCCCGGCCCGTGCCGGTGACGATGTCAGCGTGACCGTCGTTGTTGACATCGCCGATGGCAACGTTCACGCCGCCGCGGTAGCTGGGCTCATACACGAAGAAATCGTTGAGAACTTTGGCGGTGGCACCGTCAATGATGCGGATCCGTGGTCCGCCGCCTCGGCCGGGTGCGATGACGAGGTCGCGTACACCGTCGCCGGTGATGTCGCCGAGTGCGGTGCGGACACCGCCGCGGAATGCATCTTCGTAGGCTTGGATCTCAGTCAGAGTGTTGCCGTTGCTGGAATCGACGATGCTCACCAGTGGGATGCCGCCGGAGTCGGGGGCAATGGCGACGGCACTCGCGGTGATCATGGCGGGTACATCGCGCGATTCGAAATTGAGCAGGCCGGGTATGAATCGATGCTTGAACATTGGTGTCCTCACCAGGGTGACGCGGATAGGCGACTACCAGCGGGAGTAGGACCGACGGGTCTGACCCGCCAGAAAAAACTAAGAGAGGAAAATCAGCACCCATTTCAAGCCGGCTTTGCCCAGCTTGGCGAACTCGTCCGGAAACGCGACCGAAACAGCGTGCGGCTTTTGCGTGACGCCCTCCACCACAGCACCGATGGGAATTGTGATGCTCGTGCCGCGCAGCGTAAACCGTACCGGTCCGGTGGTGTCAATCGGTGTGAGGGTGACGCCGTACGTGCCCGGGTTGAGCAGTTCGCTCACACCGCTGACGACATCACCGACGCGGGCCGTGAGTGTCAGCACGATCTTGCCTGAGGAGTTGCGGAAGTCCATACGCACTGCGCCGGCAGCACCCGTGACGCCAAGATTCAAACTCAGCACCTGGGACTGTGTGAGTGTGAGTTTGAATCGGGCAATGCTGCTGGCCGTCGCGAGAGTCTGAGCCGAATAAGTTCCCACCTCCGCCGCGACGGTGCCGAAGGTCACATCCAATGCGTAGTTGCCCACAGTGCTGGGGCCGGCGACACGGACATAATAATCCTGATTGGCCAGCGCGGCAGTGGCTTGCACGGTGTACGTGCCGTTCCCATTGACAATCACAGTCGCGGGTACGACCGTGAGATTCGTGTTGAGAATCTGAATCGAGGGTGTGACGCCGTTTGCGCCAAGACCGCGCGTGGAAGCGGTGAACACCCATTGCTGATTGCCGCTCGCCTGTGGAGTGCGGACGAGGTAGGTGTCGACATCACTGCCGTCACTGAGGCTGGCTGTGGCCTGCAAATGCTTCGCCGAAAATTGGCCCTGACCCGGTTCCAGTTGAGTCGCTGTGGCTGGGTCATCGTTCTCGTGGAGGTCGTCGTCAAACAGCGCTGTCGCCGGATCGACGAACAGCTTGGCGATGACGTCGGGTTTCAGATTCTCATACGGACCGCGAATCACCTGATCCACGCTGAGAGCAGTCGGTTGAAGCAGGGATCCAAAGCTTGCAGCCAAGCCGTACCGACCGATTGTGTGAGTTGCGTTCGAGGCCGCCTCGACGCGAGCGTAATATTTCTCTCCGGAGTTTGATGTGGGCAGCGTGACACTCACCACGCCGCCGAATGCTCCGCTTGCAGAACCTGTGGCGAGAACCTGGCCGTTTTCCCGCAGGATCGTCAGCCGAGGCGTCAGTAGGCTGACGCCCGAAGTCTGCACGCGAAACGTGATCGGTCCACTGTAATCGTCCACCGGCTTCAACCAGAAATAATCGACATCGCTGGGCGTGGTAATGTCGCCGTACACCACGAGCGGTGTGGCTCCGGTGTACTCGCTGCTCGAGTAGCGGATGCGCGAAGCGCGGTCGAGCACGTTGTTGTCAGCATTGCCATTATGCTCCTCATTGGCATCAGGCTGGCGGTTTCCGTACAGGTCGCGGATGGCAGCGATATCCGCAGCCGCAAGCACCGTGTTGGAGTTGAGGTGTGAAAACATGACCGATTGCGGATCTGTGCTGTGCGGCAGTCCGAGAGCATGACCTGCTTCATGCAAAGCCACGGCAGACAGACTCGACGGCAGGAAACTGCTCGCGGTGTTGATGAGCAGATCGCCGGCATAGGTGCCGGAGAGATAGGCGGACGGTGGCACCGACACCGCCAGATTGCCGGGTGTGAGTGCCTGCCCGGCGACACGGATGTCACCGAAGCGGGCATCACCTTGAACGGGACCGCTTGCGCCTAATGCGGCACCGCTGTCAGTCACCAAGCCCACGTTGATGTTGGCCACTTCGCCCCAGGACTGGAAGCCTTTTAGAATCGCCTGCTGCCACACCTCGCGGGGCATCTGGGCATCGAGCTTGGCGAATAGGTCGCTCTGACCACCGACCGCAGACGTCTTGTCCGGAACGAAGCTGAGTGTGAGGTGTGTAGGTTCGTTCCATGGCACACCGAATTGTGCGGGAGTGCTGCGGTCTTCCAGACTCTCAATGTTCAGGTGAATGCGTTTCATGGCACTTCGCTTGGAGTATTGGCAGTCTACCATCATCCTCTGAGCAAGACTCAGTATCAATGGTCAATTTAGCGATTCATCTCCCGGCCCGCGTTCAGCAGCGATCGAAAGGCGGGAAGACTGTGCAACGCCTTGAGATCAGCATCATCAGTCATAGCACTGACCCATGAGGGATCCGCCTTTAAGGTCGAACGAAGGAGAGCGATGGCCCGTTCCTTTTCCAGTGAGGTACGGCCAACGAGAGCGTAGATGCTGGCCGCCTGATAGCACACCAACGCAGGTGCACCGTCGGTCATCGCAGCGTCCGCGTCATCAATGGCTTCCGTGCGATGGTTGAGTCGGGCGTGATAAACGCCGCGACTGCTGCGGGCGAGGTGGTGTTTGGGAAACTCCGACACGACGGTGTTCAAAACCTCGATCGCCGCGGCATGTTTGCCCAGATGTTCACCGAGAGTGTGGGCCTGATTCATCCACGCTTCACGGAGTCGGGGGTTGGCGACTGCCGCGGCTTGAAAGTCCGCTAGCGCACCGTGGGTATCAGGCGGTACCAGACGGAGTTTGGCCTCACCGCGTGCACACCAGTCCTCAGCATCGGCAGGATCCAACTTCAAGCCGGCGTCCCGTTCCGTTCGGGCTTCAGTGCCCCGGCCCATTTCTGTCAGCGCCATCTCGCGGAGGAAATGAACTCGACAACTCGGATCGCTGACCTGCTGCAAATCCGCCAGGGCCACCGCATATTCTTTCATCGCCATTCGAGCCAACGCCCGGTTCACAATGGCTTCCTGCAGTCCGGGACTCAGCACGAGCACGCGTGTGAATTCACGAATGGCATCCGAATACCGACGTTGAGACAACTCCACCACGCCGCTGTGAAACGGTGGCCAGGGTGAATGCGGGTCAAGTTCCGCTGCAACCCGCAAGTGCACTCGTGCTTCGTCGTACTCGCCGACACTAGCCAGCAACCGCCCCAAGGTGAGCCAATACGCTGGCCGTCCGGCTTCGATCACGTAGCCTTGTTTGAGATATCGGATGGCCTCCCACAATGATGCCCGACTGTCATCCTGAAATGTGCCTGTGGGGTCCGGTGGAGCGTTCAGCAACAGTTTCGCCTGCGATTCTGCTGCGGACGTCTCACCGCGCAACGTCAGCAGTTGAGCCCGCTGAGCCCGCAAACCTGCGCTTGGATTTGCTTCTGACTGCCAGAGTGCCTGATGCTCGGTCCACGCGACTTCAAGATGACTTTCCCGTTTCAGCGGTTGACGCGTTGCCAGGATGGCCCTGCCGCGGGCTCGGTAATATGCCATATTCCGCAACGCGGACTGTGCCAATATTTGTTCGCTTGGAGTGAGCCTCGTCAGAGTGCTTCCATCAGCAAACGGTGCGACGGCCTCGCTGCTCAAGGTCAGGGCTTGCTCGATCTGCACCGTTGGGCCAGACCGGTCCGCCAGCAAGCCGCGGACTAGCTGCTGATTTTCCATCAGTACAGCCAGTGACTGCCCTGCTTCAGCACGTTCCAGAGAACGCGACCGGTTCGCCAACACTGCCAGCAGGCTCACCAGCAGCAGTGCTGCAATGGTGCCCAGAGAGACAGCGGACGACCAGCGTGGATGCCGGTGGGCCCACTTTTGCATCCGCTCGCGGGGTGAGCGGTCGGATGCAAACTTCAACGGTCGCGAGTGGACTTGTCGCTCCAGATCCTCAGCCAGATCGGCTGCGCTGGCGTAGCGCAGGTCGGGGTCGCGGGCCAGCAAGCGGGCGAAGATTGCCGCAGTCGCCGGTGAGGCATCGGGGCAGTGTGTTCGAAGATCCACCGCCGCATCGGGAAGGCGACCTGTGAGAAGCTCATAGAGCGTGACACCAAGAGAGTACAAATCCGCACGGACATCAGGCACGACGCGATTGTCGCGCAAGTGCGCCTGCTGCTCGGGAGCCATGTATCGCGGTGTGCCGCCGATGTGAGTGGGCGGTGTCGTCGTGTCGGACGCGAGATTGAAGTCGAGCAGCATGGGCACGCCGTCATCGGTCAGCAACACATTGGCTGGCTTGATGTCACGATGGAGAATGCCACGAGCATGGGCGTGGACAAGGGCATTCGCCAAACCCAGTGCCAGACGCAGAACCACATCCACTCGTTTGCCAGGAGGAAGAGTCGGGCTCAGACGAGCGGCTTGTGTCGCAGACTCAAGCGTGCCTACGTTGCCTGTCACAGTGGGAGTTGTGACAACTGTGCTGGCCCGCGATTGCGGCACGATCAGATCGGCAAAAGTCGTGCGACCCAGCCAAGGCATGCAAGCGACATGAAAGTGACCAAAGCGGTGAACGCTGTAAATAGGAACGATGTTCGCGTGCTGAAGTCGTGCGAGCGTCCGCGGCTCCCCGGGCAGCTTGGATGAAACCTTCAACGCAACAAGGCGATCCGCCAAGTCGGCTTGGCGGGCGAGATAGACGCGGCCAAACGCGCCGGTGCCAAGCACGTCGACTAGCGCGAAGCCACTCACCACATCACCAATTTGAGGAAGTGAGTTGGGATCTTCGGGAGAGCCATCGAGTGCAACTGTCTGTTGCGTAGATGAATCCACCCCGGCACCCCGCCGCAGGCGACGCTCTTCAGCCGTAATCGCCTCCAACGCGGAATCATCATCGCGAAGCTCGGGGAATCGCTGAAGATAATGCTCAACCTGACGCGGGTCGCCTCGATCCCAGGCAAACTCCAAGTCAACACGAATGAGTTCGGTTAGCACTTCCAAGTAATTACGCTGCGCACGCAGGGGCAGAAAGGCGGCGAGGTCACTGCCGCGTGACCGTTCAAAGGATGCGACGTAATCGTCCAAGCTTTTCGGTTCGTCAACTGTGTTTGGCATCGTCGATGATCCCATGCAACTGCTGTCGGAACTCCTGTAATATCCGCTCAACCGATCGGCGCGATCGTTTCACACGCTCTGCGATCTCCGCCACTTCACAACCACTGACTCGCAAATCAACGATCTGGCGATACTCTGCTGGCAGCGGTGTCAACAGTTCGTCAATCGTCATTTTCAGGACCTGCAGAGAGGCATCGTCGCCACACACCGCGGTTTGCATCGCTGCGTCGAATGCCCCTCCGTCCTGCGTCTGGCGGACATCGCGCTTCGCGGCTTTGTGATAGGCACCGAGTGCACGAACCTTGTTCAGCCCGATGACGAGGAACAACTTCCAGAGTTCGTCACCATCCGGCAGATCATAATCCCCCTTGGCCGCCCGGCGGAAGAACGTGCGGAAGACCGATTGGACGATGTCGTCCGGATCGACTCGCCGCTGAAGATCGGGCGACGCCTGGGAGGCAGTCAAAGCACGGAGACGTCCTGCATAGCGGAGGTACAGCGCAGTTGCTGCATCGTCCTCGCCGCCGCGCACTCGCCTGAGGAGAGACCCATCACTCTGGCTCTCAACGCGATCCTCCAGCATGCCAGAACCTCAAGAGGAGTAGTCGCCAACTGCGGTATCATCCGCCAAAAGAAATGATAAACGTCAACAAGGCTTATTGTACAAGCATTTTGGAACCTCCGACATCGGCCCAAAAGTCAGGGAAGTGACGGACGTGGCTCGCCTGGCTGCGTGCGGTGGATCTGCCGGCTGAGAGCGCGCTCAAGTAATTCAATTGCGGATGGTCAGATGCCATGACCGTCTGCGAGGGAGCCGCACTCTACGCCAGCGGTCTGCACGTTCGCGAACGTGAGTGTGATGTTGCCCGTCAATCCCGTTGCTGGCGTGACGATCATGCCGCTGCCAGTGTTCACGACCGTGCCGACGGTGCCGGTCGCAGTCGCCGTATTGCGGGTGAGCGTGATGCCGCTGAGCGCCGCCGGAGCCAGGGATCGGCTCAGCACGAACGTTTACGTGGTCCTGTTCTGGCCAAAGACAATCTCATCCGGGTCAGCGGCTCCCAGGAGATCGGCGACCGCCCGCTGCGTAAAGCGGGTGCAGTTCACTGTCGCGGCTCAGCAACTGCATGAACCCAATGCGACTGCCCGCCGTTTCGTTGAGAAGGCCCCATGAAGAGTCTCACCGCTCAGTTGCAATACTCTCCTACCTCTGAGGATGCCGTTTCCCGGACCGTAGCGGGCGTTGTAGCCCCGCCGACGGATCAACCTGAAGAAAATCGCAGCACCGAGACATAGACTTTAGAATCGGCTCCTGACGCGTTCCTGAGGCATCAACGCGAGCGTAACATGAGATGTTGCATTCGTGTGAGGTTGAATTCGGCCGCGCTGTCCGGTACCCGGCGAGCAATCATCGCTGACCGAGCAGTTTTGTCATGCCCGCCGAGAACCGCTCACCGAGAGTGATCTGGCTGGCGGCGTCAAAGTGCGTCCCACCGCGATGCAGACTTTCGGGAAGATGCCGCCAGTCTCGCGCCCTTGCTCGCACGGCCTGGACTGCTGGAGTCGACTTCGCATCTCTCCTCGAAACTTCAACCGACCAAATGGGTGTCAATCAAGCCGGCCGATCGGATCAGCCACGCGGTGACCGCAGGCTCAGCTTCACCAGTTCGACCACGGCGACAGGGGCGAGTGAGCTCGCCAGTACCAGACCCCAGTCCGCACCGCTGAGCGGCGTGGTGTGGAGAACCACCTGGAGGAATGGCGTATGGACCGCTGCCATCTGGAGGGTGACGCAGATTGCCACCGCCCCCCACAGCCAGGCGTTCGTGAACAGCCGGGCGGTGAACGCTGAGTGGTTCCGCGAGC
>JBGSSZ010000203.1:0-2677 GCA_041736785.1 Limnoglobus sp. | reverse complement strand
TGTGGCAGGCCGTGCGTCGGGAGTTGGAGTCCCGTCGTGAACGCCGCGTGGAGCGTCGCCGCTTCCGCCGCGATCCGCAGGCCTATCTGGAAGTCTTGGAAAACAAGCTCAGCCAGTCACGATTGCCGGCCTAGTTTTTTTGCGCGATCTCAGGCACACGGACTCCTTCGCACGCCAGCTCAACTCAGAATCCGCTCGCGAATTCCGCTGACGCGCGTGCGGGCCGTGTCGAATCTCCGGCGTTCCAGTGACTCCGTTGCCGCTCCGAGCGGACACTTGGCCGCATCAAGCCGGGAACACAGGGTAAAATAGCCGACGGACTCGTGCACCATTCTCGCAAAGCGAGTCTGCCGCCAACGGACCGAACCGCGGCGTGTTAGAATCCATAGCATCAGTGCCAAGCAACCTTCGGAGCGATCATGGCCAAGCCGACCGCCGTCTGGGGAATCGATATTGGGCAGTGCGCGCTCAAGGCGCTGCGGCTGGAGCTCGAAGACGGCCAGCCGACCGCTACCGCCTTCGACTACATCGAGCACCCGAAAATCCTCTCCCAGCCCGATGCCGACCCCGACATGCTCACGCGGGAAGCTCTGGAGAAGTTCCTCTCCCGGAACGCACTCGGTGACGACCTCGTCGCCATCGGCGTGCCCGGACAGAGCGGGTTGGCTCGCTTTGTGAAGCTGCCCCCCGTCGAGCCGTCCAAAATCCCCGACATCGTCCGCTTCGAGGCCAAGCAGCAGATCCCGTTCCCGCTCGATGAGGTCGTCTGGGACTATCAGACCATCAGCGGCGGCGAAGTCATCAATAACTTTGCCATGGAGACCGAAATCGGCCTCTTCGCGATGAAAAAAGAAGTCATCGCCAAGCACATGGGCCAGTTCAACGCGGTGAACATCGAGACGCACGTCGTGCAGATGGCTCCGCTCGCGCTCTGCAACTACGCGACGTATGAGCTCCTCGGTCGCGGCGGACCCAACCCGCTGGAGAGTGTCGAAGGCGACGAGACACCGCGCGGCAAGAAGCGGTGCGTGGTCGTCCTCGACGTCGGCACCGACTCGTCGAACCTCATCATCACCGACGCGGGCAAGATCATCTGGCAGCGGCCGTTGCCCCTCGGCGGCAATCACTTCACCCGTGCTCTCACCAAAGAGATGAAGCTGACCTTCGCCAAGGCGGAACACCTCAAGCGGAATGCGGCCAAGTCGCCCGACCTCGCTTCGATTCTGAAAGCTCTGCGGCCAGTGCTCACCGATTTCGTCGGCGAGGTCCAGCGATCGCTCGGCTACTTCACCAACACGCACCGCGATGCCCACATCGCCAATGTCGTCGGCCTCGGCTCCGCGTTCCGGCTGCCGGGCTTGCAGAAGTACATGAGCGAAAAGCTCTCCATCGAAGTCAAACGGCCCACCAGCGTTGATCGCCTGCAGGGCGACGCCGTCAAGACCGACCCCGTCTTCATGGACAATCTGCTGACGTTCCCCGTCGCGTACGGCCTGGCACTGCAAGCCCTGAACGAGCTTGGCGAGCAGAAGGACTACGGCCGCATCAACACCAACCTGTTGCCGGCCCAGGTCAAGATGGATCGCATGATCCGTGGCAAGAAGCCGTGGGCCGCTGCCGCTGCGGCAGCACTCCTCCTCGGCACCGGTGGCCTCGCCCTCGGCTACGGCGCCCAATACGCCTCCGTCACCGACAAGAGGCTCAAGGACAGCATCGCGCAAGCGAAGACCGCCGTCGGCGCGGCTCAGTCGCAGGCGTCCCAGAAGACCACCGGCGAAGAGGAGATCGCCAAGACTGTCGTTGATGTGAAGTCGATCATCAAAGGCAACGACAGCCGCCTCGACATGGTGCGGCTCAACGAAGTGCTACTGACCGCGTTGCCCAAGCATGGCCCGGCTCCGCTCGGCAACATCGCCGACGCCAAATACTGGAACACACAGGAAGGCATCGACGCTCTGCGGCTCTACCTCGACCGCATCAAGAACGGCGTGACGCTCGATCAGGTCACGGCCGACGACAAGAGCGACGCCCTCGCCAATGTGCAAATTGAATCGGTGACCATGGCGTACACCGACAACATCAAGCAGTTCCTGGCCAATGCTGACGCCAAGGCGAGCACCGATTTCGGTCGCAACATCGCCGATCAGTTGCCTGATTCCGAGCGGGAACAGTCGGGACCGCGAATGGTGCCCAAAGGCCCTGAGGGTGGCGGTTATATTTTCCAGATCAACGGCTACACCAACCACGATCTCGGCACCGATTTCCTCAAGAACGCACTGGTGCAGAACTTCCGTGAGTACGACAAGTTCGCTGGGAAGACGCTCACCAGGATCGATGAGAAAGGTAAATCGCTGACCGAAGTGGAATACTTCCTGCCGGGCGTCAGCGATCCGGTAAAGGGGCGCATCAGCCATGTGTTTCTGCTGCTGACCAAGCAGGTGGAGAACCCGCAACCGAAGACCTTTCAATGGATCAACACGGACTACATTCACCCTCTGATTCCGCCGCTTGCGGCTACGGCGAGTGGTGATCCCAATACTCCTCAACCGCCAGTCGGCAGTGATGCAACAGGCGGTGCAGCCACGGCCCCGGCAGCAGCGGGAGCCGTCGATCCAGCGGTCGCCGCAGGCCTCTCACCGTTCACGGGCGGAGCTTCGGGGGGACCGGGCCTCGCACC
>JBGSSZ010000192.1:0-5250 GCA_041736785.1 Limnoglobus sp. | reverse complement strand
TCGCTCTCAAGGTGGATAACGGTGCCGACTCTGCAACGCTGGAGTATCGCGTGAACCTGCCGCCCGATCACGAGCTTGCCCCCGGCGGACTGGCGGAAGAGGAGTTGCGGAAGCTCGCCGCAAGTACGGGCGGCAAGTTCTATCAGGAAGAGTCGCTGCATCAGATGGCCACCGACCTGAAGCCGAAGACCGTGACAGTGACCCGCCGCGAAGAAGTGCTGCTCTGGAACCGATGGACAATGCTTGCAGTGATCGGGCTACTGAGTGCGGAGTGGATCCTTCGGAAGCGGTGGAGCTTAAGCTGATGAACCCGCGAGTATTTCTCGATGTGGATCCACGGACGCTTCGAGTTCGATATGCCGACCAGAGCGGCGCGGATCCGTACAAGTTGCAAGTACAAATCGCACGGTTTAAGGATTCGATGGTCGGAATGCCACCAATTGTAGTCTATCGGGGAAGTGATGGGGAATTGCTGCTGTATGATGGACTGACCCGTGCAAGCCGGATCGCCAAATTGCGGCCCGGCACACTGGTTCACGTTGAAGTCATTGAAGATAAGAGACGGTCGTATGGAAACTTCCCATTGTTGGAGGATACACTCTCATGAATGAAACGCAAAAACAACTGCATGATGCACTGCGTGATCTGTGCCAGGCCGATCCTGATCTGCGCATGGGCCAGATGATTGTCAACCTTGTCAATTACATCGATTGGAAGGACTGCGATCAGACGATCTGGCAAGTTGAAGACGAGGATTTGCTTCGAGCCGCACGCGGGTTGACAGAAACGCTGCGGAGCCGCGCACTCTCAGCAGCATAACGCCATGCACCAACTCACCCGTCAACTCCGTCGCTGGCAGTCGCGCGAGTGGCTCTACCGTTTCGCGTGGGGCTTCGCACGCTGGGCCGCGATCGTGGTCGGCGTCCTGGCCGTCTGCTGCTTCGTCGATTGGATCATCGACCGTAGTGTGGACACACCGCTCTGGTTGCGCGTGCTCATGACATTCGGACAGATCGGCCTCGCGATCGGTGTCGGTTACCTGCTGCTGGTTCGGCTGCGGGTACCGCACATTGATGTGCTCGCGGGGCAGGCGGAAGAAGCAATCCCGGAATTCGACCACCGACTGGTCACGGCATTGCAACTCAATCGGCCCGACGCTCAGACTGCTGGCATGTCGCCTCAACTCATCGAGGCGGTCACGATGGAAGCGGAAAACCTCTCCACGCGGCACAATCTCGCGAGTCTGGCCGACGCGAAGCGGGTCGAACATGCGGCACTTGTGTTTGTACCGGTGGTCCTGGTGGCAGCGGTGTTCCTGCTGCTGCGGCCCACGCTCTCGAGCGTGCTGCTGCAGCGGCAATGTCTGTTCGATGTGCCGATTCCGCGCTCGGTGGCGATCGACAACCTCACTCCGGCACTGCTCCCTGCCGGCGACGCGGTGCGACTGCGGTTCGCGGTGAAGGGCGAGTTCACAGAGTCGAGTACGGGCCGGGTGCAGATGAAGCCCGATGACATGCCGACGGAGTCGTACGAACTCAAGTACGATTCCAAGCTCGACGGCGACTCGGCACTCTTCATCGCGGAAGTGCCTCCAGCGTCGACACCGTTCACGTTCAAAGCCTGGCTGCACGATGGCCGCACGCGCACGCCGAACCGTGTGGAGTTCGCCGCGAGGCCGGTCGTCTCGGATGTCGCTGCGTGGCTCGTGTTGCCGCAGTACGTTGATCCTGCGGGCAAGGTCCGCTATGAGCGATTCCAACCGCAGGGCGAAGTCACCACGCTGCCCGATTCGGGTTTGCGAGTCGAGGCGGAACTTTCAAAACCCGTGCAGTCGGCGACGCTGATTCTCTACGGCCGCCCCGACGGCAGGACTGAAACCGAGATCGCCCGCATCGCCATGGTCCTCAACGAACAACGCACCCGAGCGGAGGCACGCATCGAGTCGCTCCTCGACGCCGCGGTGGCGTATCGCATTCATTGCGTGGACGAGCACGGCTTTGAAAATGCCAACCCGCCACGCCGCGGTATTGCCAGTGCCAACTATCAAGCACCGACCGTGAAGCTGCTGGCGGAGGTGCTGAAGGATCCGAAACTCGATCGGGGCCCTCTGGAGGACTTCGCCGTCGATGGGATGCCGCTCACTTTTGGTGGCCGCGTACAGATCGGCTACAACGCCCGCTCACCGTTGGGCATCAGCAAGGTCTTCATCTGGTACCGGGTGAACCCGAGCGATCGCGAGCGGGATCCGTGGACACCGCTGCCGATGAGCCTGGTCGAACCCGACCTCGCCAAGACGGGGCCATTCATCCCCGAACTTGGCGTCTTCGAGAATTCGGGCCTGTTCGGGCAGGTCGAATTCTATCCACTGCCAAGTGCCGATCTTGCGAGTGAAGCCCCAGGCCTCGAAGCCGGCGGGCGCTTCAACTTCGAAACAGCCGCGATCACCAAAACGTTGCCAAATGGCACGCGGGCGAAACTCGACATCGGCGACACGGTTGAATTCCTCGTGGTGGCGTATGACCGCAACCCGGCACCGGGCCGCGCACCGGGGGAATCGCAGTCGCGGATCAAAGCTGTCGTCACGCAGTCGCAGCTCGAGGATTGGAGTTCCCAGCAGGTGCAGAGCCGGGGGCGACTCGAGGAACTGTTCAAGAAGCAGCGGCGTGTCTTTCAGACGGACAAGGAGAAATCCGCCACGCCTCGGCGATGACCCCTGTAACCATCTGGTCACCAAGGCTTGCAATGGCAGCCAGTGGCGTCGATACTACTAGTACCTGCCTCGCGGCGTCGCCACTCCCCGGCGGCCCGCATCCCGGAGCGATCATGATCAGCTTTCGCACGTTGACCGCCTCGATGTTGCTGTCGGGGTTTGCGAGCCTGTGTGCCGTCGCCGACGAGCCGAGGCCCGTCGATCAGATCCGCGATCAGAAGGAAGCTCTCGCCCACGCTGAGACCACCGCCCGGCGGATCATCACCTCGCTGCGGGTCATGACCTATCAGAAGCTCGACGCCGGTACGGAGCAGAAACTGCTCAAGGAAGTCGCCTCGTCCCTTCGCGATCTTTCGCAGGACGAGATCAAGGCCGTGCTCGCGCACCTCGACGCAGCCGTGAAAGCGCCGAGTGAAGCCTCGGCCAGCGACGAGCAGAAGCAGGCGTATCAGAAGCACCGCACGGTGGTGGCGAGCCTTCGCGGGATGCTGGTCAAGCTCGACGCGCTCAAGTCGCTCGATCAGGCTGCGATCCGAATTGGCCGCATGGGTGACGATGAGCGGGCGATGCATGAGCGGAGCCTGCGGGCGGAGAACTTCAAACCGATCAAGAGCAGCTTTCGACGTGGTGCCGACGACCGCGATGAGCAGGCCGACAATCAGAGCGACCTGCGCACTCAACTCACCAGCTTGATTCAGCAGCTTGGCCTGCTCAAGCCCAACCTGAATCCCGAGCAGAAGGAGCGGCTGGACAGAGCCGACGCGTTCGGCAAGTCGGGCCGCATCATGGCGGACATGGAGCTAGCCGCGTCGAGCCTGGAGCGCGGTGATTTCCGCGAAGCCAGCGAACGGCAGGATCGCATCGCCAAGGACCTGCAAAGTCTCGCCAACGCCATCCGCACTCAACGCGACAAGCTCGCCGAACTCAAGGAAGCCCGCAGCAAGCTCCAGACCCTGATTCGCAATCAGGAGGAGTTGACGAAAGAGACTGAGGAAGCCCCGAAGGCGATCGCCCAGGCTCGGGCCAAACCGGTGCGCAGTCGCGAGCGGCAGGATCCTGCCAAGCTGATGGCTCATGAGCTAGCCGACAAGCAGGACAAGCTGGAGTACGACACCCGCGACATCCGCAAGAAGCTGGAGCAGATTGCGCCGGAGGCGTCCGCCAAGCTGAATCCCGCGGAAGACGAGATGAAGCGAGCCCAGGAACAGCTTCGCGATCAGGACACTGAGCGGGCCATCGAACCGCAGGAGAAAGCGGAAGATCAACTTGCTGCTGCGGCGGCGGCGCTCGACAAGCAAATCGAGAAAGCCGAGATGCAAAAGAGCGACCCGCTCGAAGCGACGAAAAAGGCCAAGGAAATGGTCGAGAAGTTGCTGGCCGAGCAGAAGAAGACACTTGAAGACACTAGGCGTATCGACTCACCCGAGAAGCTCAAGGCGGCGACCGCGGCACAAAAAGCGATCGACCGCAAAGCCGAGGAGTTGAAAGCGGCCCCGCTGCCGGAGAATGAGGAGTTCAAGAAGGCTATCGAGGACGCCAAGTCCAACACGGAGCAGGCGGCGGACAAGCTCGCCAGCGACGAGAAGAACCAAGCGGAGCCGAAACAGAAAGACGCGGTGAAGGCTCTGGAAATGGCCAAAAAAGCACTGGAAGACAAGGCGAAGGAAATTGAAAAGCGCCGCGAGGATCTGGCCAAGCTGGACGACGCGGCCCGGAAGCTTGATGAATTGAAGAAAAAGGAAGACAAGGTCGCCAGCGAGGCCGACAAGTCGAACGACGACAAAGCCAAAAACGAGGACCTCGCCAAGTCGCAGGAGAAGATCACCCCACCCACCAAGGAGGTTGCAAACGAGGTGAAGGACGCGGCACCCGAGGCCGCGGAGAAGATCAGGGAAAGCGCCAAAGCGATGGAGTCGGCGAAGCAGGACCTTCAGAAGAACGAGTCCGCGAAAGCGGCGGAGAAGGGGCAGGAGGCCTCGAAGAAACTCGAGGAGGCGAAAGAGGCACTCGCTAAGAAAGCCGAGGAACTCCAGGCGAAGGAGATCGCGGATCAGGCGGCCCTGCAGCCAAATCAGGTGGACCCGATGGCCGCGGCACAGCAGTTGGCCAAGGCGCTAGAGCAGGCGAACGAAGCTGCGAAGGAGGCGATGAAAGCCGCGGAGAAGAGCCCCGAAGCGAAACTTGCCGAGATGCAGAAAGATGTGGCCAAGCAGGCCGAAGCCATGAACAAACCCGCGGCTGCGAAGGATGCCGCCGAGGCGGCGAAAGCACTCGAGAAGGGCGACTTGGCCCAGGCGATGGCCGAGCAGCAGAAGGCACTCGACAAGCTCAACGACGCCGCGAAAGCCGAAGCGCAGTCGGGCGAGAAGCCTGCTGGCGACGCGAAGCCTGCCGAAGCAGCAGCCAAGCAGCAGCAGGATGTGAAAGACGCGACCGAGGCACTCGCGAAGTCACAAGCCGCAAATCAGGCGGCCCAGGCGGCGCTGAATCAGGCCCAGGCCCAGGCACCGCAGGCCTTGCAACCGCAGTTGGGCGAGGCC
>JBGSSZ010000188.1:0-2480 GCA_041736785.1 Limnoglobus sp. | reverse complement strand
GAACTGTACGCACGCCGCACCGAGCGTGGCCGCTTTCCCGATCGCTGCCCGCGGTGCGAGCCCCAACGGTTCCAGTACAACACCCAGAGAAAACCTCGCCATCGCACCACCCAGTTACTGTGTCGCCGCTGTCGCCAGCAGGCTGGTAAACGGTTTGACCAATGAGCGGAAGGCCTTCGCCGGCAGACCCACTGTGCCCCACTTCGGACTGCGGACCGTCATCTGTTTGCGATAATCAACTGACGCGATGCCCCGCATCAGATACACGTCGTCGTGGTGCTGATATGCGTCGGTGGTGTTGTCGGGCAGCACAAAGGGCGGGGCGATGTGATAGGCAAACGCGATCACGCCGCGGAAACCATTTCCGAGCAATGCAGCCCAGCGGTCGAGGCCGTCAATGTCTTCGAGCGTGGCCCAGTTCTGCCAGGTCTTCTTCGGCTTCTCCGCTGTGCCACCCGGATATCGCCGACCCTTCACATCGACCACCAGTTTGGCGTCGTCCGGCCCGACGATGATGAAATCGAGACTCTTCACTTTCTCATCGCCCAGCAGCGTGCGCTTAGCTTCGTCGATGGCGATGAACGGCACCCTCCGCGACCGGAGGAACGCCTCAAAGGCCACCTCGTAGTGGTTGTCGCGCTTCATGGACGATCCAAAACCGCACGTGTTGCAACAGCAAGGTCAGCGACCGGGATCACTTGTTCCTCACGGCGGGTCAAATCTTTGATCTTCACTGTGTTCGCCTCGAACTCCGCGTCTCCGGCAATGACGGCGAGTTTGTGGCCGCGTTTCTCGGCATACTGAAACTGAGCACCCAGTTTCTTCGCTTCGGGAAAGACCTCGGTGCCGATGCCCGCGACCCGCAGCGATTGTGCAAGCTTCTGATAATCACCAAGCCGGGCCATGTCGAGGTTCAGCACCAGCACTGGGGCCGGTGTCGCCGCTCCTGTCAGCCAGGGGTGTTTCAATTCTTCCATGGCCGCGAGCAGCCGATCGACGCCGAGCGACGCCCCAACACCGGGAAGGACTTGTTTGGTGTAGAGCGAAGCGAGGTTGTCGTACCGCCCGCCGCTGCAGACGCTGCCGATCTGTGGCAGGTCGGTGAGAAAGGTTTCGAAGATGGTGCCGGTGTAGTAGTCGAGCCCACGGGCGATGCTTGGGTCGATTTGTATTTTGCTAGTGTCGAATCCTGCGGTTCGTATTGTGTCTAACAACTCCCTTAATCTGCGGACTCCTAATTCAACTGGAGAACCAAACGAGTCGAGGAAAGCAAGCACTTCCTTGCTGTCATCATTCTTATGCCAATCGGCAAACTGTAACAGCCTGTATGACTCGGATGCGTCTAGCTTAACTACTTCTTCAAGTTCATCCTTAACGCCATCCCAACCGATTTTCGGTAGTTTATCTATCGCTCTCAGAACTTCGGCGCTTTTGTCGACGATGCCGATACTTAGCAATACACCATTTAGAACCAAACGATTATTGATTCGAATCTTGTAATTCTTGAAATCGAGTGCCTCGAATAGAGAGTAAATAACGAGTGCCACCTCAATATCCGCCGCGTTGCTCGTCGTTCCAATCGTGTCGAAGTCGCACTGCCAGAATTCGCGGTACCTTCCGGCACTCGTGTTCTCGCCGCGCCAGACGGGGCCCATTGCATATCGCTTGAACGGCGTGCCGAGCGTGTTGATGTGCTGAGCCGCAAACCGTGCGAACGGCACTGTGAGATCGAACCGCAACGCCACGTCGCGGTCGCCGTGGTCCTTGAAGCGGTAGACGATGCGGTCGCTCTCCTCGCCGCCTTTGCCGAGCAACACCTCAGCGTACTCCATCGCGGGAGTGTCGATGGGCGCGAAGCCGTAGCTGCGGTAGACGTTGCGGGCCGTTTGCAGCACCCGCTCGCGGGGAATCATCAATGCCGGCGGATAATCGCGGAAGCCCTTCAGCGTCCGCGGCTCGATCAGACTTGCCACATGAACCTCAGATGAAGCGAGCCCCTATGGCCCTGAACGACTCATTGTAGCTGGCTCGACGAGGTTCAGACATCCCACGGACGATGACGACGGACCGATTTCAACGCCATCGATTCGCGGTAGAACGAGGCACCGATCATCACTGCCGCGATGCCGCCGAAGATCAGCATCATCACCGTCAGCGTCTTGTCGGACTGGCGACGACTTTGGGCTTGCTCGGAATAAGGGGGCAGACCGCCACCGGTGACCACCGGGCCGCATCCGCCGTTGATGCCTCACGCCGCCCGCAGAGCATCGGGCGTGAGAGTGAGTGCGAGTACAGCTGCAAGGACGATTCGTTTCATGGTGTCGTTCCCGGTGAATACAGCATTATAGACCGTGCAGTCCGGCACCCGTCAAAAACTTCGGCAGCGGCTCGCCCTGCGCTAATCGGAGTGAACGGCTTCGTCCATAAGATGACACCACCACGAGGAAATTCCCATGAGCGTCGGCGTCACCCATCGCGAT
>JBGSSZ010000182.1:0-3480 GCA_041736785.1 Limnoglobus sp. | reverse complement strand
GATGGTCGATCTCAACGGCGAAGTCATGCAGCCCGTCACGATGAACAGCGACGCGATCCCGCTCGACTGCTCCGCCAACGAACTGTTCACCGCCAAGATGGAATGGTCGTGAGCCGAGGACAACTTCACCAGCCCGCAGCGCATGCAAGGGAGTCACCGACAAGTGTCTTGCTTGCCTTCGTAACCAGTCCGCAGCGCAAGCAAGGCAGTCAAAGACAAGTGCCTTGCTTGCGCTGCGGACTGGTGTCAAATGCACAAACACGGGAGTATTATTTCTTCCCTACCGGCCAGGGTTCGACGCTGGCTCGCCGGGCGTAGGCATCGTATTTGGCGGCAAGCTCGCGGACTCGGTCCGACTGCTGGGCTGCGAGGTCGTGCGACTCGACGCGGTCCTTCGCGATGTTGTAGAGTTCCCAGGGCTTGCCGTGCTTGGAGACGAGTTTCCAGTCGCCACTCCGCACGGCTCGATTGCCTTCGTGTTCCCAGAAAATGGCGTCCCGTTCGAGTGGCTTGCCTTCGAAAAGACTTCGGAGGCTTTTGCCTTCGAGCGGCGTGTTGGCCGCGGGATACGCCGCACCGGAGAGATCGTAGATCGTCGCTGCGATGTCGATGAGATGGCTGGGCGTCGTCCGCAGTTCGCCGTGAGCGGAGATGCCCGCGGGCCAGTGGGCGATCAGCGGTGTGCTGATCCCGCCTTCGTGGACCCAGTGCTTGTACTCGCGAAATGGCGTGTTGCTGACGTTCGCCCAGCCGCGACCATAGGCGACATAAGTATCCTCCGCACCGGGCATGACCTTCGGTCCCATGCGGACGGGGAAGCCGTCGCGGGTCTGTGCGGGAGTGCTGCCGGGCGTGATCAGTTCCTCCGGCTTCATCACCCGCAGCGTGGGCTGGGCCGGGCGTGCGATATTCGGATGTTTGGCATTCCCCGAGCGGCCGGTGGTTTCGGCACAGCCGCCGTTGTCCTGCAGAAAGAGAATCAGCGTGTTGTCGAGTTGGTTCGTGCGCTTCAACTCCGCGATGATTTTGCCGATGCCCTGGTCCATCCGGTCGATCATCGCCGCGTAGACCTCCATGCCGGCGGCTTCCCACGCGGGGTCTTTGACGTTGCTCCACTGTCCGGCACCGGGGCACATCGGCTGGGCACTGTCGATGAGCCCGAGCTTCGCAGCTTTGTCGAATCGCGCTGTGCGGATCGGGTCGTATCCCGCGGCATATTTGCCTTTGTACTTTGCAATATCCTGCGGCAATGCGTGCATCGGCCAGTGAGCCGTGGTGTAGGCGACGTACATGAAGAACGGCTTCGCCGGCTCGTGCTCGCGGACAAACTTCACCGCATGATCGCTGATCGCGTCGGTGTAGTAGTAGGTTTTCGGCTTGTAGTCGGGGTCGGCGTACGCGGAGATTTGCGTGTTGTCTTTGGTCAGCGACGACGGATCGTAGTAGCTGCCGGCTCCGTGGATGGTGCCGTAGTAGCGGTCGAAGCCACGCTGCAGGGGCCAATTGTTCTTCGGTCCATCGGGGGCCGTGTCGCGGGTGATGTGCCACTTGCCCACGGCATAGTTGCGATACCCGGCGGGCTTGAGCACTTCGGCGATGGTGCGGCAGGAGTCGTTGAGATTGCCGCGGTAGCCGGGCTTGGATTTGTCGTCCATCATGTGCCCCACACCGGCCTGATGCGGGTAGAGTCCTGTGAGCAGACTGGCCCGCGTCGGGCAGCAGCGGGCACAATTGTAAAACTGCGTGAAGCGGACTCCGCCGGCCGCGAGTGAATCAAGATTCGGCGTCTGAATCTCGCCGCCGTAGCAGCCCAGATCGCTGAATCCCATGTCGTCGCCCATGATCACAATCACATTGGGCGGCGCTGCCGCAGCGACCATCGCGGTCAGAACGAATACCAGAACGGTTTTCATGCACGCACCTTGACGAGGAGTTTTACACCGGCGGCGGGTTCCGCTCAGTATAGCCGCGCTGGTGCCAGTAGGGGTACGCGAACGCGGTCTCGCTGGCGGCATCGAGTTTGGCCACCTGTTCCGCCGTGAGGTTCCAGCCGACGGCGCCGAGGTTCTGCGTCAACTGCGCTTCGTTGCGGGCACCGATGATGACATTCGCCACCGTCGGCCGCTGCAGCAGCCAGTTGAGAGCGACCTGCGGCACCGACTTGCCCACGTCGGCCGCGACCGCGTCGAGTGCATCCACGACCGCATACAAGTAGTCATCTGTGATGGGCGGGCCGATGTCCGTCACCACTTTCGCATTGAGTCGGCTGCTCGCCGGCAGCGGCTGACCGCGGCGGACTTTGCCCGTCAGCCGACCCCAGCCCAGCGGGCTCCAGACCACGGCTCCGACGCCCTGATCGAGGCCCAGCGGCATGAGTTCCCATTCGTAGTCGCGGCCGCAGACGGAGTAATAGGCCTGGTGCGCCACGTAGCGAGTGAGGCCGTAGCGCTCGGCGATCGCCAGCGATTTCATCAGGTGCCAGCCGGAGAAATTGGAGCAGCCGATGTAGCGGACCTTGCCCGATTTCACGAGGTGATCGAGGGCACCGAGCGTTTCCTCAATCGGCGTCATCGCGTCGAAGCCGTGCATCTGGTAGAGGTCGATGTAGTCGGTGCCGAGGCGTTTGAGACTGCCCTCGCAGGCACGGATGAGGTGATACCGCGAGGAGCCGACGTCGTTGGGCGCGTCGCTGAAGCGGAAGGTCGCCTTGGTGGAGACAATCACCTTGTCGCGGCGACCGGCGATGGCGTGTCCAAGAATCTCCTCGGCGAGGCCTTTGGAATACAGATCGGCCGAGTCGAACATGGTCAGCCCGGCGTCCAGACAGACATCGACGAGTCGCGTTGCACCCTGAGCGTCGGTATTGCCCCACTCTTTGAAAAAGTCCCCGGCCCCGCCGAACGTCCCGGTGCCGAAGCTCAGAACCGGGACCCGGAAACCCGACCGACCCAGAAAGCGGTATTCCATGACGACCTCATCGCGATGAGTGATGTGGAACAGAATAGACGAATTTCGAGAGATGTCTTACGGAGACGTAGCGGTGCCAGACCCCTGAGAGGCGGGGCTCAGTGGACCGCGGCAATGTGAAATCAAGAACTCAGGCCTTGGGTTCGACGCGGCGGCGCTTCTCGGGTGGACGGGCTTCGCTCACCTTCAGCGAACGACCCTGGAAAATGAAGCGGTTGAGGATGTCGAGCGCGGCGTTGGCACCGTTGCTCATCTCGACGAACGCCATCCCGCGGCTGTCGCCGGTGACTTCGTCGGTGACGATGTCGGCCTGGAGGACCGTGCCGAACTGGGAACAGAGATGGTGCAGATCGGCCGACGTGGTTTGCGAGTGCAGGTTGCTGATGCAGAGGAGCATGGAAACCTCAAAAGTGTCGAGGAGCGAGGGGCCGGACGGAAAGCGATTCCATGAGTCCAAGCCCCTCGACTTTATTTTTGATTAGTAGGAGCGGTTGCCGCCGCCGTAGCCACCAC
>JBGSSZ010000176.1:0-7313 GCA_041736785.1 Limnoglobus sp. | reverse complement strand
CCGCGGTGGAGCCCGCGCCGCCATCGGCGATCTTGACAACGACGGCTTCGGCGACTTGCTCGTCAGTGCCGGCATCGGCGGCGGGCCACGCGTCGCACTCTTCAACGGTGCCACGCTCGGCAGCACCGGCGGACCAAAATTCACCGGCGACTTCTTCGCCTTCGAGCCCGAACTCCGCAACGGTGCTTTCATCAGCAGCGGCGACATCAACGGCGACGGCTTCGCTGATCTCCTCGTCGGCGGCGGACCCGGCGGCGGACCACGTGTCCGCATCCTCGACGGATTTGATCTCACCGGCACCACCAGTCAGCAGACCGTGCTGGCCGACTTCTTCGCCGGTGACGTCAACGAACGTGGCGGCGTCCGCCTCACCGCCAAGGATCTCGACGGCGACGGCCTCGATGACCTGATCGTCGGCGGCATCCCCGGCGGCAGCACCGTCACACGCACCTTCCTCGCGAAGAACCTGCCCCTCAGCGGCATCGCCATCCCCACGTTCACTACAAGCGACTTCGACGGCGCTACGCCGCTCGATGAGATCTACGTGGGGTGATGCTGCCGAACGCGATTGCTGCGAGCAGGAGCAGGCTGGTCGGTTCGGGGACGGGGACGAAGTTCAGGTTCAGCACACCGCTGCCGGTATTGTCGAGGGTCAGCGAGCCGCCCGCGGTGACTGCGGCAAAGAGCGTCGGGGCATCGATGGCGTTGACATCCACAGTCGGTGCCGCACCCGTCAGGGTCAGCGAGCCGCCACTGCCAGCCACCGTGACCACGGACCAACTGTACGGCATCGATGGATCGAACATCGCGCTGAAGCTACCGCCTTCAATCACTCGCAAGTTCATGTCAGCGGCTGTGAACGACCCCGTCGTCGCGACAGCGATCTGACTGCTACCCGCATTCGTGCTGGAGCCATCATTCGGGCTGCTGGCCACAGGCCCGGCGTTGTCGATGGCAAATCTGTAGACCGCACCACTTTGCAGCGTCACGCCCATCGCGGCGACCGTCAGCGTACCGGCTGCGAAATCGCCGGGCCCGATAAATGCAGTCGGCCCCACAACGACCGCGCCGGTGATCGTGCCGGTGCCTTTGAGTTCGGCTGTATTGTCGACATTGACATTGCTGATGACCGAACCGCTGCCGCCGATACCGACAGCGAGGATGCCCGCCTGCACGCTGGTGGCTCCGGTGTAGGTGTTTGCGCCAGTCAGACCGAGCGAGCCGTCTCCGAGTTTGGTGAGGGTGCCGTTCTGGGAGGCTGCGTTGGAAATCACCTGGGGAATCGCGATGTCGTTACCGGACGCGACGTTGAAAACCGCGCCGTTCGTGGTGGCCGTGGCGCTGGTCATGTTGCTGATATAGTTGGCACTGGGTGCGAGCGGAAACAGCGTGCCGCCATCGAAGGTGATGCGGCTGACGGCATTGACGCCGCGGAGTGTGGGAAACTCGGGCAGCGTCACGTTCGAGGTGCCGGCGATGAAGATGTCAGTGGTGCTGGAATTACCGACGCCGAGGGCAGTAAATGCGAGGGCGGTGAAGCTGCCGCCGGTCAGATTCAATGTGCCGCGGGCGTTGGTGTTGCCGGCGAGTCCGCCGCCGATGGTGAGCGTGCCGATTGTAGCCGTGCCGCCGGTCTGGTTGAACGTGGCCGTGGTGTTGACCTGTGCGCTGTCTGAGCGTGCGATCTGCACATTCGAGGCGCTCATGTCGAGCACGCCGTTCCCGCTCAGATTGAAGGTTCCGTTGGAGTTGCTGTTGGTGGCGATGAGAATTCCGCGGATCGTGTCCGGGATGCCGGTGAGCGTGCCACCGCTGAGGTTGTACTCGCCGGTCGAAACGAGTCCGCCGATAATAAGTTGGGGATTCGCGACGTTGACGAAGGAGATATTTCCCCCGGTCTGGTTGATCGTGCCCACCACGCCGGGTGTGGTCGATTGCCCGGCTCGCAGATCGGCTGTGAAGTTGAAAGTGCCGTTCTGGATGTTCAGCGTGGCGTTGTCCGTCGCGGTGCCCACATCGATGCGGCCTGCGTCGAGGGTGCGGTTCCCCGCGAGTGTCAGCGTGCCGTTGGCCACAGACGTCATACCGGTGTAGGTGTTGCTGCCGTTGAACACCGCGGTACCGGCACCGACTTTGATCACGGCCAACGCCGCGGGATTACCGGCGACCGCGGCATTCACCGTCAGAGAGTTTGTCGTGCTGTCGTTGATGAGGAAGAGCGTCGCGCCGGACGTGAGAATGCCATCGTCTGGAGCCGTGCCAATGGTCAGCGCCCCGGCCCCGGCCGTCTGCCAGATCGCGCCGGATGTGCTGGAGCCGACCATGAGTGTATCCGTGGTGGATGCGAACGCGATGGTGGCGGGGCCGGCGTCGGCTTCCGAGCGCAGGGAATAAATTTGATTGATCGGCGAGGCCGTCAGGGTGATGTTGCCCGGTGCACCGCCGTTCACGATGCGGATGTTCGCCGTCGCCTCGTTCGGCACCACGCCGCTCAGCCGCGTAATGTCGGTGTATGCCGTGAATGCGGTGATCGGGCCATTGGCGGAATTAGTCGAGTTGGTGGCGAAGTAACTCATCCCGCCGCTGGGCACGCGGGTGTAAAAGCCCAGGATGCCGTTGTTGTTCAGCGTATTGGTCGTAGCGATACCTTCCTCGGTGAAGTTGAGCAGGTATGGCGCGGCCCCGATGGTGATCGCGCCCATCTGCAGTACAGCGGAGCCGCTGGAGCGGGTGATCGTGTTGACGACGTTGCTGCTGACGGTCGTCGCGCTGACGATTTCCGTGTGGGTGCCGCCGGCGAGTTCGAGAGTGCCCCCGGAGAGCGTCAAAGCGACGGTGTTGGAAAGTTTGGAGTTGTCGTTGATGCTGTAGTCGAGTCGCAGCGTGCCGGAGCTGAGCGTGAAGGGATTCGTGAAGGCGTTGGATCCGCTGAGTACGAGGACACCATTGCCGCCCTTGGCGCGGACGCCTGTGCCCGAGCCGCTCATGATGCCGCCAAATTCGGTGACTGCGTTGTTCACGATGAAGGTCTTGGTCGTCGTGGCTGAGCCCATATTCATGTTGCCGGTGAGGATCAGATTGCCGGTGGTGGCCGAGCCGAAGGTGAAGCTGACGGAGAAGGTGAGCGGGTTGGTGAGTGTCCGTGGAGAGGCATCGGCGGAGCGGAACGTGCCGCCGGTCGTGTTGAAATTGATGGCCCCGCTGCCGGCTGCGAAGTCGTTGCCCACGGCGACTTCGCCGCTGCCATTGATGATGATGCCGCCGGAGAACGTGCTGACTCCGTTCAGTGTCAGCACTCCGACACCGGTTTTCGTCAACGCGACGACCCCGCCGCCGTTGTCAATGCTGCCATCCACGTTAATGGCACCGGTGCCGGCGAACGCGAGTGTTCGGGTCCCGGCACCTGCCGACGCGAAGATGCCCCCGGCAAACGCCAGCGAATTCGTTGTGCTGTTGTTGGTGACCGTGAATGTCGATGCGCCGCCGCTGCCGAGCATCAGCGAGGAATTGAACTGCTGATTGCTGGCCACCGGTGCGTTCATGGTGATGGCCCCGGCATTATCGAGCGTGAGCAGTTCGCTGTTGGGTCCGCCGTTTCCGATGATGTACGGCGCAGCGAGGGAGTCGAAGACGATCCGGTTGACTGTGACGCCGCCGCCGAGCGAAACCGTGGTGTTCAGCGAGGTGGCATCGAACGTGGCGATGTCGCCGGTGCCGGGGACGCCGTTGGGATTCCAGTTGGCGGAATCGAACCAGCTGTTGCTGGAGCCGCCAACCCAGCTGGCACTTTGGGCCTGGCAGGGCTTTGGGCTGATTGCCGCGAAAACCAGTGCCACGAACGCGGCGCACCACGGGGTGCGAGAGAGGAAGGACATCGGATCGACTCAGCGAAATGTTATAAAATGACACTAGGAAGTTACCCGGTGCCATGCCATAATATTGTTGAATAAAATCATCTCCGGTGGCCTCGGAAGCCCAAACCCGCCCAAGTGGGGCCATCACTCCAACAAGAGTGCTCACATGTCTTTGACGTCCCTTGCGTCGGCCACGGCTCGTCGCGCGTTCACGCTCATCGAATTGCTCGTCGTCATT
Source organism: Limnoglobus sp. (assembly GCA_041736785.1). Lineage (GTDB taxonomy): Bacteria > Planctomycetota > Planctomycetia > Gemmatales > Gemmataceae > JBGSSZ01. The sequence continues at coordinate 3,221 of JBGSSZ010000176.1, read as the reverse complement.
GCGATTATTGCCGTGCTGATCGGACTGCTTCTGCCGGCCGTGCAGAAAGTTCGCGAAGCGGCCAACCGTGCCAAGTGTGCCAACAACATCAAGCAACTGGGTCTGGCACTACACAACTACCACGAAAGCCAAAACTCCCTACCCAAGGCAAGCTATCAGCCCGCCTCCGGAAACATTCCCTGCGTGTCGTGGCAGGCGATCATCCTGCCGCAGATCGAGCAGACCGGCATCGCGACATCCGTTCGGCCCGATCTCGCGGCGTATGTCGGAGGCACGGCTGTCACCGCCAATGAAATGCTCGGCATCCACAACGTCGCAATCTTCCATTGTCCCAGCTATCGCATCACCGAATCGAGCAGCGCGATCGACGAACCCGTACCGGGCACGCGTGCGAAAAACCTGCACTATGTGGGGAATGCCGGGCCCAAAGGAACCAATCCGCACAACGGACAGGCCTACGGCGTCAACAACCCGGGCAGCATTCAGGGCGGGGTCGCGACCGACGGCATACTGCCGTACTATCCCGCCGTGATCAGCTCCCCGACCACCCCCGCCATGCAGAGCATCCGACTCAATCAGGTGACCGACGGCACCAGCAACACGCTGATGATTTTTGAAGTCGCCTGGAGCGGGTTGGAGGTCTCGCCGGGCTCGCACCGATCCTGGGTCCGCGGGATCGCCTGGAGCAACGACAGCACCGGCTGCAAGAACGTGACGTTCGGCATGCGCGCCGTCAAGTACAATGGCGGCGGGAACTGGAACGATGTCAGCATGGGCAGCAACCACACCAACGGGTGCAATGCCGCCTACGGCGACGGCAGTGTGCGGTTCCTGAAGAAGACGATCGATCTCAACAAGGTTCTGAAGCCGCTCGCCAGCCGCAACGGGGGCGAAAGCTTCGAACTGCCATAGTCCACGGCTGACGCACGCCATGCCTGAATCGCCCCACGATGAGACGCGGGACTTTCAAAGCAGCGATGCCGCGCAGACGGTGGCGCAGTCGAGCGAGCAGCGTGCGCTGTCGGCACTGCTCATGTCGGCTCCGCGGATCGCGGGGTACGAGATACTCGGCGAGATCGGCCGCGGCGGCATGGGTGTCGTCTTCAAAGCCCGGCAGATCCAGGCCAATCGCACCGTCGCACTCAAGATGATCCTCGCGGGCGACTTCGCCGGGGCCACCGACATCGAACGCTTCCGCATCGAGGTCGTCGCGACGGCACAACTCAAGCACCCCGGCATCGTGCAGGTCTACGAAGTCGGCGAGCATCAGGGCCGCCCCTTCTTCAGCATGGAACTCTGCGACGGCGGCTCGTTGGCCCAGAAGGGCGTCACCGGGCCGATGAAGCCCGCAGCCGCGGCGGCGGTCGTCGAACGCATCGCCCGGGCTGTGGAATGTGCCCACCTTGCCGGGATCGTGCATCGCGACCTGAAGCCCGGCAACATCCTCATCGGCGAAGACGGCACGCCGAAGGTTGGCGACTTCGGCATGGCCAAGCAACTCCAGTCCGACAGCGGCCAGACGCAGAGCGGTGCAGTGATGGGCACGCCGAGCTACATGGCACCGGAGCAGGCCGCAGGACTCACCAAGACGGTCGGGCCGCCAGCCGACGTCTATGCCATCGGCGTGATCCTGTTTGAACTGCTGACGGGTCAGTTGCCGTTTCAGGCGGAGAACATCCCGGCACTGCTACAGAGAGTGATGCACGATGAACCGCCTACGATTTCGGGGCGTGGAGTGCCTCGTGATCTCGATACGATCTGTCGCAAGTGCCTGGCTAAGGAGCCCGAACGGCGCTACGCCACTGCAGGGGAACTGGCCGAGGACCTAAGGCGGTTCCAAAGCGGCGAATCCATTTCCGCCCGTCAACTGAACGCCGTCGCCCGCATCGCCTGGATGCTCGAGCGCAGTCAGTTCGACAAGCAGTTCGCGCGTTTCTCGGGCTTCTTCCTCTGGCTGGTGCCGATCATGCTCGTGCCCGAGATCATTGCCACGATCGTGCGCTTCGAGGGCGGGACGGTCTGGGAAATCGTGCCGTACTACACGTTGCGGCCGGTCTTTGGGATCAGCCTGTTTCTCTACTACGGCGGTGGTCGTATCTGGCCGTCGAACCCTGCAGAACAGCACATACTCTCCGTGTTCGGTGGCTTCGTCGTCGTCGCCGGGCTGCTGTTCGTCAACCTCGCGTTCTACAAAGACGGAGCGGAGTGGAATGGCGCGGCTTTTTATCAGGCGGTCGCCGCCGCGTCCGCCATGGCGTTTTTCTCACTCGGAGCCATGTTCTGGGGCGGCTGCTACATCATCGGCTTCACGTTTTTCATGTTTATCCCTTTGATGCCATTCGACCCGCGATTGTGCCCGCTGGAGTACGGCATGATCTGGGCGAGCGTCGCGCTGGTGGTGGGCTTGCGGCTCCGCCGCATCGGCCGCGACCAGCAGTGATTCAGTTACCACTGACCCAGGCAGCAGCCTGAGCCGGGGCCGCTGCCGAGAACATGCAGAGCCCGGCGAGCCAGCGGTAGAGCAAGGTACTCGTCGCGGTCGTAGATGACGCGACCATTCATGATCGTGCGCGTGACATGCGTGGCGTGCTCGAACGGGTCGCCGTCGTAGAGCACCAGATCCGCAACCTTGCCGACAGCGAGGCTGCCATAGTCCTTTTCGATGCCCAACTGCTTCGCGGCGTCGATCGTGATGGCTCGCAGTGCGGCGTCCACGCCCAAGCCATTCGCCGCGGCGACGGCGGCTTCGTGACGCAGATTCCGCTGCTTGGGCACGTAGCTTTCGTAGCAGGTGCAGATCGTGATTGGCACGCCGCGGGCTTTCAGTGTCGCAGCGTTGCCGAGAAACGTGTTCCGCGTCTCCATTGTCGCGCCGGGCCGCTGCGTGGTCGGATGCACGATCACCGGCACCTTTCGCTTCAACAGCTCGTTGGTCATCAGATACGCATCCGTGGCCAGTGTCAGCACGGGCTTGAGCTTGAACTCCTCGCTGATCCGGAGTGCAGTCTGAATGTCATCCGCACGATGTGCGGCGAAGTAGACTGGCTTCTTGCCATCGAGGTACGGCAGCAGCGCCTCCAGCTTTGCGTTCGACGGCGTTCCCGCCTTGCGAGCCTTGTACGCCTGGGCATCGTTGAACGCTTTCCGCACGACCGCGGCGACAGCCATTCGCGTCTGCGGGCCCTTATCCTTGAATGCCTCCTTCGGCGCTTCGCCGAGGT
>JBGSSZ010000131.1:0-11881 GCA_041736785.1 Limnoglobus sp. | reverse complement strand
GCGCTTGAGCGTGAGCGCGCCGGTAGGGCAGGCGGTCATGCACTCACCGCACTGCACACAATTGGATTCGTCCTGGACTAGATCGAGATCGAAACTGATCCGGGTGCCATAGCCCTTGCCGGTGTGACCGATGATCTTGAACGGCTTGACATCGGAGCAGGACCGCGAGCAGCGATCGCAGAGGATACAGCGGTCGTGGTCGACGATGATCGTGCGTGATGAATACGGGAACTCCGAGCCCGAAGCCGCGAGTTCGAGCGGCCGCGATTTGGGGCTCGGACGCTCATTGCGACCGGAGCCCTGGGAGATGTTGGCACGCGCTTCGTCGACCTCAAGCTTGTCCGCCACGATCTCAAGCTCATTCACAAAGCAGTTGTCGCGAGTGCTGTCGGGATGGCGGTGGTCGGCGATCAGAAGCTCGGTGAGCAGCCGCACCGAAGACGCCACCTGGCCCGCGTAGCGCTCGCTGTCCTCCCCTTCCTTGCCACCACACCAGGTGGTAACGATCATCTCCGGCTGCACTTCATGCTGACAAGCGGGCACCAACTTGGGGCTCGGTGTTGCACGCCCGGCCCGCTTGCTGTACTTGCTCACATGCACGCTGCACATGCGGCAGACGGCGATCGGATCGAGGTGTTCGCGATGGCAGAGCAACGGTATCCGCTTGGCGAGATCCTCCTCGCTCCACTGACCTTCGCGGACGAGCTGTCTCGCCGCATCGTAGATAGTTGTGCTTCGCGGCTTGAGTTCGCCGTCCGCTTCGCGAATGAAGTTGCCCAGGAAATCGGTCGCGGGCACGGCTTTGGGCACGACGACTTTAAGTCCGTCAACCACCACCGTGATCTTTTCCTCGAAGCCGGCCCGTGTCGCTTTCTCCTTGGCGATCAGGCGGTCGTCCTCATCGCGCGAGAAGAGCGCCTCCTCATCGCGAGTCGCACGCGGCAGCAGTTCGAGTTCGACCGCCATGATTATCCTTTCGCTTTCCCGGCGATTTCGTCGGCAAAATAGACGAGCGCGGTCGCCAACGGGCTTCCCGCCACCTGACCGAGCCCGCAGATCGACGTCACTCCGAGCGTGCGGTTCAGTTCCAGCACATCACCCTTCACGAGGTCGAGAGAGATCGATTCCTTGCGGTCGCGTTTGGCGATCAGTTCGCTGCCGATCTCAGCGAGCTTCTGCGACCCGATGCGGCAGGGCACGCACTTGCCGCAGCTTTCGTTGCGGAAGAATTCCGTGAACCGCACCGCCTGATCCAGAATATCACACGGCTCGGCATAGACCGCCATGCCCGCACCGAGCATGAAGTCGACACCGCCCAGCCCGGCGAGCATGCCCAGCGAGCCTTTGTCGAGCGGCAGCTTGCGGGCATCGAAATACTTGCCGTCGACAAGGATGCCCTTTACTAACTTTTCGAACTTCCCCTTGTCCTTGTCGCTGCGGTCCTTCGCATCGCTGAGGAGTTTGGGCAACTGGTCGTTGTCTTTCTCTTTCTTCTTGAGATCTTCGACGCGCTTGGCGAGATCGGTGTCGAAGCGTTCGAGCGCTTTGGCGAAGCGTTTGTCGAAACCGTCAGCGAGGGGCACACGGGCGGGGATGAGACCGCCGGAGGGACCGGAAAGTGCGACGGCTTTGAGCGGTTTACCGTCTTTCATGCCGCCGCACTTGTCGATCAGTTCGCCGAGTGTGATGCCGTTTGGCACTTCGTGGACGCCGGGCTGATTCAGGTCGCCACAGACGCTGAACAGTCTGCGACCGCGGAAGCCAGGACGCCATTCCTGCGAATACCACTTCGGCCCGCGCAGCATGATGGCTGGTGCCCAGGCGATCGTCTCGACGTTGTTCACGACGGTGGGCCGATCGCGGAGTCCGTTGGTCAATAGCTCGGGCGGTTTGTTCCGCGGCTGAGCCCGTCGATCCTCCATCGCTTCGATGAGGGCACTCTGTTCGCCGCAGATGTAGCCACCGGGGCTGACAAAGACTTCGACCGGGTAGCTGCGGGTAGTGCCGAAAATATTCTTGCCGCAAGCACCGAGCGATTCGGCCCGGAGAATCTCCGCCCGCACGGCTTCGATCTGCTCCTCGTACTCGTGGCGGATGTAGATGTAACCGTGCGTGGCGTTGGCCATCAACCCGGCAAGGATCACGCCTTCGACCACGATATGCGGCAGGTGCAGGAGAATTTCGCGATCCTTGAACGTCGCCGGTTCGCTCTCGTCGCCGTTGATGACGATATATTTTTCATTGGAGCCGTCAGTGGGGGAGGCTTTCCACACGCCGCCCCACTTCAAAAACGCCGGCATGCCGGCTCCACCCATGCCCACGAGCCCTGACGCCTGCAGCTTCTTCAGCCAAGGGTGGTTTGCTTCGGTGTATTTCTCGGCATCGTCATCATTGCTTGGCGGCGGGATCGGCGTCGGATGCGCTTTCAGAAACTGCCGCACTGCATCATAGGGCTCGAACTCGTTCTTCGAATACGGATCGATTTCCCAGTCGGTGCGGTCGATCGACCAGTTGGCATCAAGGTCTGCAACCGGCGTCTGACCACTGACGATCTCCCGCACGATCCGTTCCACATCGCGGGGTTCGCGGCCCGCGTAGATGTGATCGTGAAAATGATCATCACCATGCCGGCTGATGCACGTCGCTACTGGACGATCGCAGCGACCCAGACACGACACACCCTCCACCACGGCGCCATCGACCTTCTTCAGCTGCTCAGTCAAAGCCTTCGCACCCTTGAGATGGCACGACATGTCGCGGCAGACCTGCACCAGCACCCGCGGCGGTTTGTTCCACTCCGCCCGAAAGTGCGGGAAAAAGCTCACCACTTCCTGGATGCGGTACAGCGGCGTCTTCGTCTCCTTTGCCAACGCGTGCAACTCCGCGTCCGGCAGGTAGCCGTAGTCGTCCTGGATCGCTTTCAGCCGCTGCACAAGCATCAGTGGCCTCTCAGAAGCTGTTGAATGTCGAGGGTCGTCTTGGGAGCGAACTTGTCACCGATCCGCGGTGAGTCGCCGTGATGGTAGCTATGGCAGTCGGTGCAGGCACTCGTCACCTTGCCCGGTGCATGACAGGTCACGCAGAATGCCTTGGTCTCCGCCACGAAGTGCAGCGGTTCGCGCTCGGTTGTGCGCGGGCCTGCAGCCGTTCCGGGGTGACAGTCTTTGCAGTCCATCGCCCGATGAGCGGCATGGTCGAACTTCGCATGCGTCATCCAGACCGTAGGAATTTTGGTCGGCTCAATGCGGAATGCTCCCGGCCCGATCCCGGCACTTGCGTCCACCGGCACAGTGTGACATTTCGCACATCCCACCTTCATGAGGCTATCGAACGACGCACTGGTCGCGGCGGCCACTTGAGCCGTGAACGCCGCGACCTTCGGATCCGCCGAGGGCTTACGCAGAGCTTCAGTGAGAGCCGCGTGATCTTTCTGCAGCAGTCGCGAATACGCACCGGTGAGCACTTCGTGTACGGCTGTGGGTTGCAAACCATGGGGCACATCGAATTCCTTGACGACAGTATCCCACGCAGTCACCTGCGGTTGCACTTGCGTGGGATGGCATTGCTTGCAGTTCTTTTCGTAGTTGATCGGCTGATAGTAACGGCCTGCGACATCGAGTGTATGGCAGTCCTGACACTTCAGTTGGGCGAGCTTGCCGTCTTTCATGTAGCCGCCCTTTGCACCGTCGGCGAGGACCATGCCTGGAGTCATGTGCTGGGCGTGGCTGAATTTCAACGTGCTGGGCCGCGACTGATCCAGTGACTTGAACGGCGGATGCTGCGTCGCGAAGTTGGTCACTTCGTTGACAAAGGGTGCTTTCTGGACTGCGACATCCGCGAGGTTGCCGTGGCAGCGGACGCAGTGGTTATCGCTCAGATGCAACAGGCTGAAATTGCTGCCGTTGTGGTCGTGGTGGCAACTGGAGCAGTCCTCGCTGGCGTCGCCGGGGCGGATGTTGGCATGGTGGACCGGAGCCGCGTGGCACTTCTCACAACTGAACGTACGCCAGCGACCGCGGGCATCGAGGAAATTCGCACCTGGGGTATCGCGGTGGCAGGCTTCGCACTTGTCGTTCCACGGAGCATGGACGTTGGCCACGGTGCCATGAGTGACTTGCGAATCGGCCTGCTTGGTGAAGAACAGCAGAGCACCCCACACCAGCACCACGGCAACCGCGAGGCGGCTCAGCCAGATCTTCCAAAGCTCGTAGCGGTTGAACTTCTGAAAGTATCGGACGCGCGTGCCCCCGGGCCCGGCAAAGCGGTCAGCAAGATCACGGCTGGCGGAACGCGGCATTCACCACCACCACTTCATTGCGAACACGGCATGCAACACCATCAGACCCGTCATCATCACAGATAACGGAACATGCACTGCCAGCCAACTGTGCAGCCACCAGTTCAGCCTCGCCTGTCGGTCCCAGAGCCGCCGAAGGTCGGCGATCTTCTCCAGCTGGCTGATGCCCGAATCGTACTCATCCGCCAGGCTGGAGCGGAGGCGATTGAAGAGCCGGGCCGATTCGGTGGCCGAGGTCAGTGCGGTCCGAGCCCGCTTGCCGTTCTGAAGATAGGGATCGAGCGTCACGTTGAAGAAATCGGTGAGCGGCTTGGTGTCGATGTCGTCGACGATCCCCCGCGCCTCACTCACGTGCTTGCTGATCGCGAAATCGATCTGCGAGGCGATGGTCTCGGCGGGAATCTCGTCAAAAATTTTCTTGGGAATCACCTGCTGGAGGGCGAGGCCATAGACACCGCTGGCGATCACGAGCAGGAAGAGCAGCATCGTGACGGTGCTGAGCGTGCCGCCCCAATTGAAGCCGGAGTGGATGACGATGACGGGCAGCACGGCGAGTCCGAGCCAGATGTGCCAGCGCATCCAGGTGCGGGTGGAACCCAGCCGCCAGCCGCGGAACCACTTTCGGGGCGCGATGGCCATTTCGAAGAAAATGATCGCGGCACCGATGAGTCCGAGCCAGACGCCAAGTGGCCCGCTGGCTTGTGGCCACGGCACGATCTCCGCCTGGGCGAGAACATACCACACCCCGATCGGCAGCATGGCCAAAGCCGTGCCCAGGCCCACCCGAATGAGCCGCGAACGGACTGAAAGCGAGCGGCCGATGAGCACGCGCAACTCCGAGGCGATGGGCACGATAGTAGCAAACGTGCCGCCGGGTTCAATCATCCTTTGAAATCTTCCCGGAAAAACCCTTGCACCTGACAGCGACTACCCGCATCATCGATTCCATGGTGCGTGCGTTCGTCAGCCTTGGAGTCGTCATTGTCGTGGTCGCGGCGTTCAACCGCGTCCACACCGCTGAGGTGGCCACACCACGCTCCGAAACACTACCTGAGCCCACAGCCGTTGGCAGCAGCCAATGTCTCGGCTGCCACGGCACGCCCGACGCCAAAGCACTGACGCAGCCGCTCGCGAAAGATCACTGGAAGTACAGTGCCACGATCTTCCACGCTGTGGATCCCCATCGCCAAGCTTACAACGCTTTGCTCTCGGAGAAGGCCGTCAAGATGATCGCACATCTCCGCCGTGGCGATGCGAGCTATCAGGACGCTCAACTTGAAATTCGCTGCCTGGCCTGCCACACCACGCCTGCCGCTGCAAGCAATCCCGCACTCCGCAGTGATGGCATCAGTTGCGAAGCCTGCCACGGCCCGGCATCGCTCTGGCTCGCCCCGCACACGGTCGAGGGCTTCGACCGCAAAATCGCCGGCTTCCGCGATCTCAAGCTGCATGCAGCTGCAACTTGTGCCAGCTGCCACATCGGCGACGGCAGCGACCCGGTTCGTGATATGAACCACGACATCATCGCCGCCGGGCACCCGGCACTCAGAGACTGGAAAGAACCGCAGCAGCCCGGCGAGTCCGATTTCAGCGATCTGCTGAGCCGCTATCCAAAACACTGGGACAGCAAGGCGCCTCTCGACAATTCGCGGGCGTTTCCGCTGGCATGGAAAGAACTCAGCAAAAGCCGACAGGTGCGAAAAGCTCCTCAGCCGGAGTTTGCCGAGATGGACTGCATCCAGTGCCACCGGAATCTGCAGCCGAAATGATTGTGCCGGTTCTGAGGAGCGGTCTGTGACGAGGTTTTCTCAAGAATCACCGTTTCAGCATGGTGCGGATGTCAGAATTTGCAATCATCGTCTAACCGCGAAGTCATGAGGTGTCCGTGCGCTGGCTGTGGATGCTGCTCCTTGTTTCCTCGCTCGCCATCGCGGGTTCTGCGACCTCGCGCCCCGAAGCACAGCCGTCGTCCTCGCCCGTGGCCAGTTGCTCCGCAGCGAGTTGCCACGGCGGCATGGATGTCGGCAAGATTGGCAGCGAGGTCACCACCTGGCGCTCTGCCGACCCGCACTCCAAAGCCTACAGCGTCCTCTTCAATCCCGATTCCCAGCGCATCATCGCCAACCTCCGCAAGGGGGACAGCAACCGCTGGCGAGACGCGGCACATCTCGAGCAAGCTTGCCTCAACTGCCATTCCACTGGTGCCCATTCCACTTTCGATGGGCAGCCAATTGATGCCTCTAGCGACGGCGTCGGCTGCGACGGCTGCCACGGCCCCTCGGAGAAGTGGCTCCCCAAGCACTACGAACCGACGTGGAAAGGCCTGACCTTTCAGCAGAAACGCGATCTCGGCTTCAACGACACCAAAGACCTTGGCAGCCGCACTTTGATTTGTGCCTCCTGTCATGTCGGCGACAAGGACCGCGATGTGAATCACGATCTCATTGCCGCCGGTCACCCGCGGCTCGCCTTCGACTATAGCCGTTTCCACTATCAGCCCGGCTACACCAAGCACTGGACCGAGACGCAACCCGAACGGGATTTCGAGATTCGCAGCTGGTTTATCGGTCAGGTCGCCGCACTGCGGGCCGCAGCGAATCTGACCGTGGAACGGACCTCGCACGGCGTTGTGCCCGAACTGACCGAACAAAGCTGCTTTGCCTGCCATCAGAGCCTGACCACTCCGATTCGAGGCACGCCTGGCGAAACACCGCAATGGCAGCCATGGCACGTGACACTGCTTTCCACGCTGATTGAAGAATCACCGAAGCTCTTCCCCGGCGCGACAGCCCCGAAGCTCGTGCAGTTCCCGGTGAAGCAGCTTGGCAAAGCCTTGTCCAACGACGAACGCCGTCGCCACGCAGAGGCACTGACCGCTGATCTCGATCGCTGGCTCGACGACCTGCGGAAAGCCGATTCCTCGCAGCCGATCCCCGCAGACGTGCTGCGTCAGTTGGCAGCAAACTTGGCGATCGCTGGAAGCAAGGCACCCTCGGATTACGACTGTCTTGCGCCGTACTATCTGGCTTTGGCCGCGTTGCATCATGCTGACGAGAAGACGTTGGGTGGAATTTCCAATTCACTCGAGTCCATTGCGAAACAATTGAAGTACAAAAAAGGCCAGACCGGACCGGGTGAGTTCGACGCGGAGACGGTGAAAGCCGCGTTTGCTGCGATCGCGAAGCTGCTCGCATCGCCGTGACTGTCCCGGTCTGAGCCGTCTTCGGCTACAATAACTGTGAATCCCGAGACTGCACCATGAAGCTCTTCCACGCCCCCCTTGCCGTGATCCTCGCCGCGACTGGCGGCGTCAGCGTCTGGCAAGTCATGGCCGCCGATCCCGTCGCCGATCCTGCACCCGCTCCCGCCAATATCAACCCTGGCATCGCTGCTTGCCTCGGCTGCCACAAAGGACCCGATCTCGGGTCCGCCATCCGCTTTGTCAAGGATTACAAGTCCGATGAATTCGTGCGCCTGAACGAGAGCATGATCTGGGAAAGCCACGACCCGCATTCCAAAGCTTTCTCGGTTCTGAAGACTCCCCTCGGCGAGCAGATGGGCAAGAACTTGAACTACAAGGATGTGACCACTGAGGTTGCATGTCTCGCCTGTCACGCAATGGACATCGACCCGTACAAGAAAGACAAGAAGCCTTCGGACTTCGTTGCTCAGGACTCACTTGGCATTGGCTGCCAGGGATGCCACGGTTTGCAAAGTGACTGGCAGTCCAAGCACTACGAGGAAGCCTTTCGCAACAACGGTTCTGTGATTCCGTGGCGAGAGTCCACACCCGAGGAAAAAGGCAAAGCCGGCCTGAAGAATCTTCGGGATCCCCAAGTGAAGGCGGCCCATTGCGCCACATGCCACGTCGGCGATCCCGAGATGGGTCGCGTGGTGACGCACGCCATGTATGCCGCCGGGCATCCACCACTCTTGCCGTACGAGCTCTCGACCTACACGTCTGATCAACCACGGCACTGGGGCACACCGTTCGATCCCAAGCTGAAGTACTTCCACAGCATGAAGCCGGAGAAAGCGCACAAGCTCTTTTCGTTTTACCCTGACGAGGGTCAAGCGGGTTACGATGCACGTCACGTCGCGATCGGTGCAGTTATGGGTCTCAACGCTGAGGCCAAGTTGCTTGCTCACGAGAGCGACAAGGCGACTCCGGCCGGCCTCGATTACGCCCGCTTCGACTGCTACGCCTGCCACCACGACTTGAAAGTTCCCAGTGCCCGCCAGGAGCGCGGCTATGAGGGCGCTCCCGGTCGCCCGCCACTGAAAGCCTGGAACGGCGCACTCACGGGAGTCATTGCTGCACACGCCGCACAAACTTCCAACACCAAGGTGGCCGAGATCGCCAAACAATTTCCCGACAAGTGGAAAGCGACGCAGCAGGCGGCATATGCCAAGCCATTGGGTGATCCCGTCGCGATGAAAAAGGCCGCTGCTGAGCTCAGTGCATGGAGTCTGGCGTTCGCAAATGCGCTGCAGTCCAGTCCGATCTACACACCTGAAGAAGCGAAGAAATTACAGGCGATGCTTGTGAAGGCTGCGGCAGACAAGAAGTACCTCGCGGACGCCGAAGCCGTGATGGCACTCGTTTGGGCCAGTCGTGCACTCGACAACCAGACAGCCGATTGGAGCTCCTTGGCGGAACTGTTGCCCATCAGTGTCCGCACACCCTCGGAAGTGATGAGCAAAACGCCGACCACCGTTGGCGACCTGCTGAAAGATCGCATGAGGCTATTCAACGGCTACGACGCCGAGAAGTTCAAAGCCCATTTCCCGCCGAAGCCCTCGACCAAAGAGTGAGAAGTGTTTGAACGAGCTGGACGCGTCAGCGATGGGGACAGGTATTCAAATTACACTGTACCCGTCGCTGATGCGTCCGGCTCGTGAGCACATCAACCCATGCCGCCGCCCAGAGCGCGGTCGAGATTGAACGCAGCACTGATCAGTGCCAGATGCGTGAACGCCTGCGGGAAGTTGCCGAGGGCTTCACCGCTGGAGCCTAACTCCTCAGCATAAAGGCCGAGGTGGTTGGCGTAGCCAAGCATCCGCTCGAAAAGCAACCGGGCTTCATCGAGACGGCGGGGATCGGTGCGGCCCGCCCGCGTGAGGGCTTCCACCAGCCAGAACGTACACATGTTGAAGGTGCCTTCACCGCCGGCCAAGCCATCGGAGGTGTGGTCAGTGTCGTAGCGAAGTACCATGCCGTCGGTGACGAGGCCCCCCGCGCTCGGCGGTTTGTTGATGGCGTCGAGTGTCCGCAGCATCCGCGGATCGTTCGGAGCCAGGAAGAAGACCAGCGGCATAATCAGGTTCGAGGCATCGAGCACTTCAGAATCGTACGCCTGCACGAAGGCACCCCGCTCGGAGCACCAGCCTTTCTCCATGATCTGCTCGAAGATCCGGTCGCGTTCGGCGAGCCAGCGGGTGCGGTCGGCGGGGAACGATCGCTTGTCTGCAAGTCGCAGACCGCGATCCATGGCGACCCAGCACATGAGCTTGGAGTAGACGAAGTGCTGCCGTCCGCCGCGGACTTCCCAGATGCCTTCGTCGGGCCGTTCCCAGTTGCTGCAGAGCCAGTCGAGGAGTTGGCGCAGGCGGGTCCAGGCGTCGTAGCTGATGGGGGAGGCGTATTTGTTGTAAAGGTAGACGGAGTCCATCAACTCGCCGTAGATGTCGAGTTGAAGCTGCGAGTGAGCACCGTTGCCGATGCGGACAGGTTTCGAGTCGCGATAGCCGGAGAGATGGGACAGCTCGATTTCCTTGAGATCGGAGCGACCATCGATGCCATAGACAATCTGAAGCGGTTCGCCTTCTGCGGCATAGCGCCAGCGGGCTTCGAGCCATTCCATGAAGTGCGTGGCTTCGTCGGTGAAGCCGATTCGTAGCAGGCCGTAAAGTGAGAACGCTGCGTCGCGAATCCATGTGTAGCGGTAGTCCCAGTTGCGGACGCCACCGATGTGCTCGGGCAGGCTGCAGGTAGGAGCGGCCACGATCGCGCCGGTCGGCTCAAACGTGAGCAGTTTGAGCATGAGTGCCGAGCGATGGACCATTTCCCGCCAGCGGCCCGTGTAGGTGCATTGCGACAGCCAGCGCTTCCAATAGCCAACCGTGCTGCGGAACATTGCTTCGACTTCTTCGACGCTCGGGCACGGTGGATTTTCCGCATCGTTGTCAACCTGTCGGAGGATGACCACGGCGGTCTCGCCTTCGCGGAGCGTGAACTCGGAAGCGATGGCGTTGCCGTTGCGGCGCAGCGGTACCGAAGTGAGAAGCGTTAGGGAAAGACCTGGGCCGTCGAAGCGTGCGGTACCGCCGTGGAGGTGGGTCTTGTGCTCGGCTCGGGCGTAGTCAAACGCGGGGCGGCATTCGAGGCGGAACGTCATCTCGCCGCGGACCACCTTCACACGTCGGATGATCTGATGCGGGGTGAGGTGCGGCGTGCCAACAGGCATGAAATCGTCGATCTCCCCGACGCCGCCATCGGAGAGAAACCGCGTGATGAGCACGTTGGTATCGGGCCAGTACAGTTGCTTGTGCGTCACGCCCTTGTCGCGGGGTGCGATGCGAAACCGCCCGCCGATGGAGTTGTCCAGGATCGCGGCGAAGACGCTCGGCGAATCGAAATGCGGGCAGCAGTACCAGTCGATGGACCCGTCGATGCCCACCAGGGCGGACGTGTGCATGTTGCCAATGATGCCGTAGTTCTCGATCGGCTGATAGTTCATGGGCGTGGTATCCTGCGGCCGGGAGAGGCCGGGTTCGGGTCGATCACACAGGGTTGGTTTCGCGAATGGCGGTCCGCAGCCCGCGGAGCGAGCGGGTGTAGAGAAACGCCAGGATGGTGAAGACGCCCGCAGCAGTGCCGGCACGGATCGTCTCCTGCACCTGCGGCGTCAGCGTGTTCCATTTCGTATCAATCGTGCCCTGGCCAAAGAGAGTGTAGGCATAGGCTGCGATGGGCACTGCAAAAATCAGGAACCCCGCGAGGATTGCAAAGCGGTTGACGCGGCCCAGTGCCCGGCGACTGTGCAGCCAGGCGGCGAGGCGGCTGAGTGCGCCGAGCAGCCAGAGATCGGAAATGATTGCCGCGACCAGGAACGTCACCGCCGCCAGCCGTTGAGCTTTGCCCATCACAGTGGACGAATCGACGAACACTTGCCGGGCGTAGCCTTCAATCTGATCCTGGAGCTTGATCGTCGGCGCGAGCAATTCGGCCTGCGGGACAAAGTGCGGCGGGGCACCGTCGAGCGTGGCTTTCACACCGATTCCGACTGCACCTGCAAAGCTGAGGAACGAGATTAGCGTGAACAGAGTCGAAGCGGCGGCGAGCGATCGCGCCCCGGTCTCCGCGGGCACGGCGGAAACACGCATGCGGCCGAGGATGAAGAACATCCCGCCGAGCACGAAGAGCACGATCGCGGAGCCCGCTTTGATTTCACTGGCCATGCTGACGCCGGCGATGCCGAGTGCACCGGGATCTTTCGCGGGCAGGTTGACGCCGTTTTGCTCAGCGATCACCAGCCCCGAAGGAATCAGCATGCCGAGAGTGATCAGCACGGCGGCGAGGCG
>JBGSSZ010000103.1:0-5517 GCA_041736785.1 Limnoglobus sp. | reverse complement strand
AACAACCAGAGCACGAACTCGGGCGTCCGATGGCCCGCCAGGTTGTCCATCACCAGCAGGATCCGCAGCGGAGGCAGTTTCTCGGGCAAGGTGATCCGCATCGTCAGCCCGGTTTGCCAACGCTCCCAGGCGGCCCGCGAGTGCGGAGTGGATCCTTCCGTCGTCGCGTCATGCGATATCCTGTGCGAGCTCATAATGAGCTGTTGAGCAGGATACGGCAAAACACGATGATGGCCACGGGCGAGGCAAGTGACCCACTAGTGTGCAACGCAGCCAAACGCTCCAGCTCTTCAACACCGCTCATGTCACTACTCCGGGCAAACGTAGCCAATCGTAGCACAGGAAAAGGAAATCGTTGACGCCATCATCAGAATGTGAAAAAACGGAGTGCCCCGCATCGACCCAAATCGACCGGGGCATTGGCAATGAATGTGCGTTTGGTCATGCAGCTGATATGCTACACACTGCAGGGGTTATTTGCTATCGAGTAAACACAATAATCCCAACTGTCGCCGCGGCCACGGCCAGGGCCAAGATCACCCAGGGCATGTAGTCGATGGTTCGCGTGCGTGATGTCGTTTTCATCGGGATGCGTGGCTGAGCCACCTTGTGCACCGTGGTCGGAATATCAATGGCAGGATCGCGACGGAACGCTCCGCTCTGCGGGATCGTCACGGGTGAACGCGTCGTGTCAGTCGTCCACGGCGACGCAAATTTCCCCGAAGGTCGTGCCGTCTCTACTGTACTTGCGCTCACTACCAGATCGCGAAACTCCGGCGTGCCCTTCAGCGGCACAAACGGTCCGTGCTTCGTACGGCAGACCATGATCGTGCCGGAATCGCCCAGCATCTGTGCTCGCACATTCTGCCGGATGCTGTCAGTCGTGCCCTTCACCTTCTGCGATTGGCCCGCAGGGTTTTTGTAGACGAGATACCAGAGGTCTTTCACCGGCTCGCCACTCGGATCAGGCGTGTCCCCCTTGGTCGTTGTCCACCCCTGCCAGGTCTGCCCGGTCAGATCCTCGAGCAGTTCGCGGCAGCTGGCCGGTCGCATGTCGGGGTCGGCACTCATCGCACGCTGCACGGCCCAGTTCACGCGGTCGCTCACCGCCGGGTTCAGCGCCTTCGGCGGAGGGAAATCGTTCTTGCTCTTTTTCATCCAGCAGTCGAGCGGGCTGGTTTTGGCGAACGGCACCACGCCCGTGAGCATCATGTAGAGCGTCGCGCCAAGGCTGTAGATGTCGCAGCGGACATTGGCGTTCTTGGCGTTGCGGAACTGTTCGGGTGCCATGAAGTGCGGCGTACCGAGCCCGCGACCGGTGCGGGTGAGGTTCAGCTCGCCGTCGATATCCTTTACCAGCCCGAGGTCGGTGAGTTTGGCCACGCCGTCGTTGGTGACAATAATGTTGTCGGGCTTCACGTCGCGGTGGACGAGGCTTTGCTTGTGGGCACGGTGGAGGCCGTCGCAAACCTGGGCGATGATGTGCAGGGCGAGGCTTTCTTCGAGCTTGCCGCCTTTGTCGACGCGACGACCCAGCGACTGACCGTCGACGTATTCCATGACGAGGAACGGATTGGTGCCGGTGCCGCAGTATTCGATGGCGCGGACGACATTGGGATGGTCGAGCAGACTGGCGGCGCGGAACTCCTGCTCGAACCTCCGCAGGAGCGTCGGATTCTTGGCCGTCTCGGAGGGGATGATCTTGATCGCGACGATATCGCCCGACTGGTGGGAGCGGGCCTTGTAGACGGCACCCATTCCGCCTTCGGCGATTTTGGCGAGCAGATCGTAGGCCCCGATGGTGTGGGGTTTTGTGCTGGTGTCAGTGGCCATGGCGAACTCAGGGGTGACGGTCGGCGGCGTGCGACCATAAGCCCGGACAGGCTTACCACAGATATAGTTCATACGAGCGGCAGAGTGCGGAAAAGTTCGACATTCCGCTTGCGCGGACTGAATTTTCCCGCCGATGGGGAATCGCAGCGAAAATGCGCCAACGCTGATTTCCACGTCGCGTAAAGGTTACGAGACGAAGTCTTTGCCGGACCGGAAGTGCCGGCTCAATCGGCCACGACGGTCGTACCTGCCCGAATGCCGACTCTGCCGCATTTTGACCTGCGATCTCGCTTGTCAGGCGGCTCGTCATCGGGCACAATCGCTGATAGGCGCATGGACGGTTGAAATGTCAACGCTCGGGAAAGTACTGCTGTTCCTGAACCTGCTCGCAGCAGGTGGGCTGATCTACGTCGCCACCCAGGACTGGGCCAAGCGGCAGGAAGTCAGCGGTGTCGTGCTGCGCTATCAGCTCACGATCCAAGGGCTCCCGACCGACACACCATATCTCGATCCCGACGCGGGCGGTCCCGAAGACGTGGTCGCCATCGAGATCGCGACTCCTTCCGGCCTGACCATCAATCAAGTCAACAAGAAACTCTTTGAAGCACAGTTCAGTGGTGCTTCCGGTGGCGACGTCTACGGCGGCGGTGGTGCGGTCTATTCGATGATCGACGAACTCGATCGTGCCGAAAAGAAGCTGCTCGCAGAATTGCTCAAGCAATCGGGCAACGCCGGCAAGCTCCGATTCCTCGTTGGCGGCATCGATGGCCGCGGCCTCTTCGCTCCGGGCTTGCTGCTGCGGATGGCGGAAAGTTTCGCAGAGCGGGAAGCAATCCGCAGTCTGGCGTATCCCGCCCCGCCAACCCCCGAACTGCTGAAAACGAATGTGGAAGAAGCTGAGGCTCGCCTCAATCGCAAGCTCGCCTCACTGAAAGATGCCCCCGACCCGAAGAAACTCGAAGCCGCCGCAGACGAGCTTGAAGAACTCAAAAAGAAGATCAACGCCGACCCGAACAACGCAGCCGCGAAGGCGGCACTGGCGAAGCGTTTCGGTATGGGGAGCCCGCCGTTCACCCGCGACGACAGTGATCGTCGCCGCCGAATCGCCTTGTTCCTCATGCTGCTCGACACCTCGGCCGAATGGCAGAAGCGCACCATGCTCGTGACAGGACTGGACACCTATCAGGGCGCATTGAACGAGCAGGTCGCCCGCGTGACCGACATTACGCGGCAGACCGAGCGGGCCATCGAAAGCGATCAGGCCACCTTTGAGCGCGAGTACGAGCAACTGAAGCGCCTGGCGATCGAGCAGGACACGCTGGTGACCGACGAAGCGGCACTGGTGAAAGGGCTCGCCGAGACCGAAGCCCTCGAAACCGCGGCCCGGGCTGCCCGTGAAACCCAACTGAACAATCTCAAGACCGAATTGGCCGCACTGCAGGCGAGCATCGCCAAGGCGCTCGACAGCCAGGCCGCAGCGGAAAAAGCCGTATTCGAGCTTCAACGCAAAACCGGTGAAACACTTCGAGGCAATCTCGACCTCGAAACCAAGCTCGAAACGGTGGAGCAGAGCAAGCCATGACCAGCCTCGGAAAACTGCTCGTCTACCTGAACACGTTCCTCGCCGTGATCCTCTTCGGCTGGGCCGTGTCGCTCTACAGCAATCGCGTGGACTGGTTCGACCGCACCCTCGCGGACGGCACCAAGATCGACGGTCAGATCCCCATGCTGCAGGCGGAGATCAAGCGCTACAGCGACCAGATCAAAGCCACGCAGCAGGCCTATGCCGCTGCGGTGGATCGCCTGGACAAAACTGAGCTTCAGCGCGACTTCCGCAATGCGGTCCTCGCCAAGCGGATGCGCGAGATCAAGACCGTCGATGCCCAAGCGAAGTTCCTGGAGCAGATCCGCGACGGTCGCACGGCACTGATCGATGTCCGCAACGAAGGCGCAACTGTGAAGGGCCTCGGCGGCACCGATCTGCAGGGGCTCGCCAGCCTGAGCAAACGCTACAGCGATCTCACTACGCAGCGGTTGGCCCATCAGAAAGCCATCGACAAGCTCCGGACGGAGTATGATGCCCTGTCGGATGAGATTCTGCAGGTGCAGGCCGAAGTGCTGCGTCAGAAGCTGATCTTCGACAATCTGAAAGACGAACAGGATTATCTGAGCGACGCCCGCATCAACTGGGAAGAACAGTTGCGGACGCTGGAAATCCGGAAATCGCAACTGCTCTCGCGGCTCGAAGCCCTCGGCGTGTCGCCGAAGGTCAGCCAGGCAATCTCATCGATCAAGCGATAGGGGATCGGGCCATGACTGCGTTAGGGAAAATTCTTGTCTTCATCGTGCTCCTGCTGGCGCTCGTCTGGAACGCGCTGGTGGTGAACGCCTACGTCACACGGGTGAATTGGAAGACCGAGCTCGAGAACTCGAAGAAGAAGCTGGTCGTCGCGGCCGACGCGGCGAATGCCGAGCGCGTACGCGCCGATCGCAGCCGCGAAGCCGCCGAAGCCGTGATCTCGCAACTCAACGAAGAGATCGCCCGCCTGAAAGGGAGCGAAACGACGCTCGTGGCCAACCTCGCCGATGCGAAGAAGAAGCTTGCGGAGGGGCAACTCGTCGAGTCCAACACCCAGGTTCGCGACCTGCAGGCGATCGCGAACAAGGAAAAGACGCAGAAGCAGGTCGATATCCTCAAGGCGGAGCTCGATGCCAGCGAGAAAGCCAAGAACGATGCACTGATCGCCGCGCAGAAAGCCAAGAACGATGCCGTACAGGCGAACATTGACGCGGAATCCGCCCGCCGCCGTGCCGACGAGCTCGAAGCCCGCGTGCTGAAGCTGAATGATCCGAACCGCGGCTCCGGCGGCGTCGGAGCCATCCGCCCGCAGGTGGACAAGGACTTCCGGGCCAAGATCACCAGCGTCGAAGGCGACTCCGTCGTCATCAATCTTGGCACCAACGCCGGCTTGAAGAAGGGCGTCGTGCTGCAGGTTTCCCGCTACAAGCCTGAAGCGAAGTTCGTGGGCAATCTGACGATCACGAGCGTCGATCCGTTCTACGCGGTCGGTCGATTCTCCGCCCCGGCGAATGTGGCGAAACCCACGGCCGCCGACATGCCGAAGATCGATGACACTGTCAGCGTCATCGAGTAAAGGAACCGATCATGGCCCGCAACCGAAGCAAACGTCGCGATGACGATGATGACGAGCCGGAGGTGCCGAAGACACGCAGCGATGCGTATGTCGGCCTGCTGGCGATCTCACTGATCGCGCTGATCGCCGGGATCGTGCTGCTGTACGTCGACTTCGACGAAATCAGCCAGGGTGCCGCGCCGCTGCCCAGTGTCACCACCTCGACCGACGGTCTGGGCCTGCCCAAAGCCGCGCCGAAAAGCTAGGAGAATCAGCCATGGCCCGCGCACCACTGAGCACGGAAACGAGCAAAGTTTACGTCGGCATGCTCATCATCACCTGTCTGGCGAGGGCGGGCGGCCTCACCGTCATGGTACTCGACGGCGGCGAGTATGACTGGGCGCAGAAAGCGCCCACCACACCCGATCTGAAATTGCCCAGCGACACACCGAAACCCGATGGCTCGTCCGCGAATCCCGTGATCGCGCCGACCGCCGTGGCCGAAGCACCCACCAGCGTCGCACCCGCGGCTGTGGTCCCCGTGGCACCC
>JBGSSZ010000065.1:0-6542 GCA_041736785.1 Limnoglobus sp. | reverse complement strand
CCGCGCTCAGCGTCGGCAACGTCGACTCTGCCCGCCGCACTGCCGCGTACAACGTCCGCACGCTCGCCGACCTCGTCCGCGATGGCTACACCGTCGTCTGCTCCGAGCCGACTGCGGCTCTGGCGATCACCACCGAGTATCCGCGGCTGCTGAACGACGCCGACAGTGCCCTGGTCGCCGCGAACACGGTCGAACTCACAACTCTGCTCGCCGAGGTTCAGGCGCAGGGCCTGCTGAAGCCACCGACACGGGAACTCGATCTGCACGTGGCGCAGCATGTGCCGTGCCATCTCAAGTCGCTGGGCCCGGTGAAGTCGACGTCGGTGCTGGCTGCCATTCCGAAGCTGGTGGTGACACCGATTGATGTTGGCTGCAGCGGCGCCGCGGGCGCGTGGGGCCTCGCCCGCGTGAATTTTGACTTGTCGATGCAGATCGGCTCGCCGGTCTTCCGCGCGATCGATGAAGCCGCCGCGACGCTCGGCACCACCGAGTGCAGTGCCTGCCGCATGCAGATCCAGCAGGGCACGGGTCGCCGCGTGCTGCATCCGGTGCAACTGCTGGCCCTCAGCTACGGCCTCGTGCCCAAGCTGCAGGCCCGCTTCACCCGCCCCCTGCGCGAACGCCTGACGGGATGATCGATTCACATTGACGATCTTCACGCAAAACTGAACACTGAACTTTGAAAACCGAAACGTGAGGCTACCATGATTCCCATTGATTTGGCCAATAAAGTCGCACTGGTCACCGGCGTGGGTGACAACGAATCGTTTGCGTGGTTCATCAGCAAGGCTCTGAAAGCCGCCGGGGCGAAGGTGGTTCTCGCCTGCCATCCGCGTGTCGTTGGCATCGTCGAGAGCTTCCTCAGCCGCGACGCTGACCGCGAAAGCCGCCTGCTCCCCGACGGCAGCGAACTCAAAGTCGAGAAGGTTCTCGCTTGCGACGCAAGCTACGACACGATGGACGACGTGCCCGCGGAAGTGAAGTCCGACCGCCGCTATGCCAAGTTCGCGGACTACAGCATTCAGGGCACCGTCGAGGCCGTGGGCAAGGAGTTCGGCGGAATCGACGTGCTCATCCACTCCGTGGCGTTCAGCCGCGAGATCACCAAAAGCGCGAAGGAGACCAGCCGCAAAGCCTATATGGAAGCCCTCGGCATTTCGGCTTATTCGCTGACGAGCCTGCTGCGGTATGCGGAGCCGTTCATGGCCAATCGCGGTGCCAGTGCGGTGGGCCTGACCTACATCGGCGGCGACCGCGTCGTGCCCTACTACGGCGGCGGCATGAGCACGGCCAAGGCCGCATTGCAGATCGACGCCAAGCAACTCGCCTGCAACCTCGGGCCGAAGGGGATCCGCGTGAACCTCGTGAGTGCCGGGCCGTATGCGAGTCGTGCGGCGCGGGCGATCCGACCTGGCGAGATGGAAAAATCGATCGACTACGCCGCCAGCCGCAGCCCGATCCCGAAGGCGATCACGCCGCAGGAAGTGGCCAACGCCACGCTCTTCCTCTGCAGCGATCTCGCCAGCGCCGTCACCGGCCAGATCCTCTTCGTCGACAACGGCTACAGTGTCATGGCCGTGTGATTGCAACGGGTTTGTAACAGAATCGGACGCGCGGAGCGTCGCTGCGTCCTGACTGCGTGGTTTCCCTTGTTTTGAGGAGTCAGTCATGTCAGTGTCACGCCGTCAATTTCTGGTCGCCGGTGCCGCATTCGCGGCGGGTTGCGCAACTTCATCGCACGCCAAAGCGGAGTCCGAAGCCATGGAAATCCCCGCCAGCGAGAACGTGAACCCGTTCGCGGCGTCTCTCTACGGCGAACTGCGGACGAAAGCTGGCAATGCGTTCCTGTCGCCCAGTAGCATCCACACCGCTCTTGCCATGACCGCGGCCGGGGCGAAAGGAGCCACGCTCAAGCAGATGGCCACGCTGCTGCACCTGCCCGCCAAGCCGGGGAAGGAATTCGCGAGCAAGGACGTTGAACTCGCCATCGCCAACGCGCTCTGGGCGCAGAACGGTTATCCCTGGTCCAAGGAGTACATGGCCACCGTGACGAAGACGTTCCACGCGGCGATCCACGATACCGACTATTCCAAGCCCGAAGCCGCCCGCAGCACCATCAATCGCTGGGTCGAAACGCGGACCAAAGACAAGATCAAAGACCTGCTGCCGAAGGACTCGATCACCGCCGCCACCCGGCTCGTACTGACCAACGCCATCTATTTCAAAGGGGACTGGCTCACCGCGTTTGACAAGAAGCGCACGCAGGACGCGCCCTTCACCGCGCTCGACGGCGTGAAGAAAAACGTGCCGCTCATGCACCGCAGCGGCACCATCGACTTCGTGCAGAACGAGCAGTTTCAGGCGATTCGGCTGCCGTACAAGGGCAAAGAGATCTCCATGATCGCCGTGATGCCGACCGATCCGGCGAAGTTCACCGACTTGGACAAGTCCCTCTCCGTGGAGACGCTGGCCAAGTGGACCGGCGGATTGAAGCCGACCAGCGATCTGTCGCTCTGGCTGCCGCGGTTCAAAATCGAGACCGAGTACAACCTCAACGACCCGCTGAAGAAGCTCGGCATGACCGACGCTTTCGCAACCAGGGCCGACTTCACCGGCATGGTCAGCACGCCCTCCGAACGGCTGTACATCTCGCTGGTAATTCACAAGGCGTATGTCGATGTGAATGAAGAGGGCACCGAAGCCGCCGCTGCCACTGGTGTCGTGATGGCCCGAAAATCCGCTGTAGCGAAGCCGAAGATCTTCCGGGCCGATCGGCCGTTCCTCTTCGCCCTGCGTCACGAGCCCACTGGCACGATTCTCTTCCTCGGTCGCTACACAAATCCATAGTTTAGCCGCGACCCGGAGGCATCATGTCCACAACCATCACCCGGCGTGACGACGGTTACGCCGTTCTGACGATCGATCAGCCCGACAGCCGGGCCAATGTGCTGAGCACGCAACTCTGGAATGATCTCGATGCCGCAGTCCGCACGGTCGGCGAGACGCCGGGCATCGCGGGTCTGATCGTCGCCAGCACCAAGCCCGGCATCTTCATTGCCGGGGCCGACCTCAAGCTCCTCGGCGACGCCGACGTCGGCGATCCCCGCGTCCGCGAGTTCATCGATCTCGGCAACCGCGTCCTGACCCGCATGGAATCGCTGCCGTTCGCCACTGTCGCCGCCATCGACGGTGCGGCACTCGGCGGCGGGCTCGAAGTCGCACTCGCCTGCGACTTCCGCATCGTCGGCACGCACCCCAAAATACAACTCGGCCTCCCCGAAGTCACGCTCGGGCTCATCCCCGGCTGGGGCGGCACGCAACGACTCCCCCGCCTCATCGGGCTCGACAAAGCCTCCAGCATGCTCACCACCGGACGCAGCCTGAGCGCCGCGGAAGCCTTCAGTGCCGACTTGGCCTCGGAGCAAGTCGACTCGGCTACCATCGTGGACAGTGCCTCGGCTCTGCTGGCGAAACTCTCCACGTCGCAGAAATCGCAGGCGCGGGCGATGAAGCAGCAGCCGATGTCTGATGCGGACCTCAGTCTCTTCACGCCGACGATCCCGCAGGAACCGGTCGCGATTCACAAAGCGATGATCGTGCTGATGGACGGTGCAGCGCTGCCGCTGGCCGAGGCGATGAAACTGGAGACCGACGCCTTCTGCCGCCTGGCTGGCACACCGCAGAGCAAGGAGAAGATCGCAGCGTTTTTCAATCGGAAGAAGTGAGTCTGGAATCTTAATTCAATAGCGCATCGGACTAAGGATATGATAATGCGGACTCTGACTTCCAGATTGTCATTTACCCGCCCGCGGCGAAGGACCGCAATAGTTGTGTTTGGTGCTACGTGTGTTTTGCTATCATTGCTACTGCCTTGGTCGAATATCTACAATTTCTTCGCGGCCATGGCAATGCAATCGCGAATTGACGATGAACTGCCACCCGGTGTCAATTATCAGTATGTCCAGAATTGGTGTAGTGCCAATCACTTCGATCGATTGGAAGATATGCAAGACAATAATGCACATTTTACAAGATACAACACTGTGTCCACAATAAACAGAATGTACGATCCCACAAGAATGAAGATAGAATTTTACTTTAACCCCGATGGCCATCTGTTGAGGTTTACAGTATTCAGAAGTAGTCAATGATTCACGTTTTACAGGATCGCGTTGCATTCCAACATTCGCCTGCAGAATAGGCTTGTGTGACCTGACTCGACATCATGTGGCGACTGCGTGAATCGACTTGCAGAGGTTTCCTCATTGTGTTTTCGTAACATAACATTCTAAGCATCCTTTGCACATACTACCTCGAGAAAATCTCGCGTTCAGAAGTACGAGGCACTGGTGCTGCTAGTTTTCTGTATCTAGAAAACAAAGGGCGGGCTATCGAAGTCTCTCGCAGCGAATCGAGATGGTGGATGCAGTTCTGGGAAGTCAGCGAAGACGAGTATGCCCAGCCCGTGAGTGATTGCCACGTGCATACCGAGCAGGAAATTCGGGAAGCAGTCCGCGCTTGGCTATGCAATTGAAGCAGTCACCGATCCAATTCTGACTCTACTTCAAATCAAACAATAGCACTTCGCCCCGCTCGATGCCGGTGACTGTGATCGCTTCGCCCTCCACGGCGGCGGCATCGCCTGCGCTCAATTGCTGACCGTTCATCGACACCGAACCGGTCGCGACTTGCAGCCACAGAGCACGCGAGCCGGATGTTGAATATGCGAGCGACTGCCCCGCAGTGAGTCGAGCTTTGAAAAGCTGCACGTCCTGATGGATCGTCAGCGACCCGTCGCGGGCATCGGGGCTCGCGATCAGTTGCCAGTCGGTCACGGGTTCAAACTTCTTCTGGTCATAGCGCGGCGTGAGCCCCTTGCGCTCCGGCAGCAGCCAGATCTGCAGCAGATGCGCCGACTCCGTGGCGGAGGGATTGAATTCGCTGTGGGCAATGCCAGTGCCGGCAGTCATCACCTGCACCTCGCCGGGCAAAATCTCTTCCACACTGCCGAGGCTGTCTTTGTGGGCCAGACGACCTGCGAGCATGACGGTGATAATCTCCATGTCGCGGTGCGGGTGTGTGGGGAATCCGCCGCCTGCTGCAATGCGGTCGTCGTTGATGACCCGCAGGCTGCGATAGCCCATGTGAGCGGGGTCGTAGTGATAACGTCCTGAAGAGTGCGCACTTTGCTTTTGCTCCGGGTGGACTAGGACAGCTGTGACAGGCGGTCCGCAACCCGGAGGCGATCATGGAGCCGATCGCGAATGGCACTTCGGTGCCCACGATGGTGACGATTGACGAAGATCAGGTTCGCAGCCACCTCGACACGGTGGTGCGGGAGTCGGTGGAGCAGACGCTCAACGCGCTGCTCGACGCGGAGGCCGACCGGCTCTGCCAGGCCGGCCGCTACGAACGCTCGGCCGAACGGGTCGACACGCGGGCCGGGAGCTACACCCGGTCGCTCGACACGACGGCGGGGCGGGTCGAACTCAAGGTGCCGCGACTGCGGAGCCTGCCGTTCGAGACGCAGATCATCGAACGCTACCGGCGGCGTCAATCGAGCGTCGAGGAGGCGATGGTGGAGATGTATCTCGCGGGCGTGAGCGTGCGGCGGGTCGAGCACATCACCGAGGCCCTCTGGGGCACCAAGGTGAGCCCGAGTACGCTCAGCGAACTGAATCAGAAGATCTACGCCACCATCGATGCGTGGCGAACGCGGCCGATCGAGGGGACGCACCCGTACGTGTTCCTCGACGGCATCTGGCTGAAGCGAAGCTGGGGCGGCGAGGTGAAGACCGTGGCCGTGCTGGTGGCGATCGGCGTGAACGCCGAGGGCCACCGCGAGATTCTCGGCGTCTGCGAGGGCGGCAAGGAAGACGCGGCGAGTTGGAAGAACTTCCTGCGGCACTTGACCGAACGGGGCCTGCGCGGCGTGAGGCTCGTCGTGAGCGACAAGTGCCTGGGCCTGGTCGATGCGGTACACGAGTTCTTTCCCGCGGCGGCGTGGCAGCGGTGCATCGTGCACTTCTACCGCAACGTGTTCACGCTGGTGCCGACGGGCAAGACGAAGGAAGTGGCGGCGATGCTCAAGGCAATCCACGCTCAGGAGGACCGCGACGCGGCGCTCGCCAAGGCCGAGCAGGTGGCCGAGAAACTCATCGCGATGAAGCTGCGCGACGCCGCGGCCCACGTGCGGGCGAACGTCGGCGAGACGCTGGCGTACATGGCGTTCCCACGCGAGCACTGGACGCGCTTGAGAACGAACAACATGTTGGAGCGACTGATGCGGGAGATCCGTCGGCGGACGCGGGTGGTCGGCAACTTCCCCGACGGCCGCTCGGCCTTGATGCTGGTGGCGGCGCGGCTGAGGCATGTGGCCGGCACCCAGTGGAGTAGCCGGCGGTACTTGGACATGGCCCGTTCATCAGAGCGGGAGATGGTGTTGGTGAGCGCGTAGCTCGCCGCGCGGCGGGGAACCCCGCCGTGTTGGAGATTCCGATGCTCGGAGCAAAACAATGTGCGCATCTTGACGGACACTACCG
>JBGSSZ010000007.1:0-3286 GCA_041736785.1 Limnoglobus sp. | reverse complement strand
GAACTTATCGGGATGGTGTCCGTCTGAAGAAGGCGGAGATGAAGCCGATCGAAGCGCGGCTGGAGCGTTCGAAGACGCTCCCCAAGTATGACATCATCATCCGGCCACAGGGGAAGGTAAGTTAAGAAGCGCCGAACGCCTAAGTAATAGTGCGGTTCAACCGGCCGGGATTGTTGACCCGGTCGGTTGGTCTTTCATCCACCCGGAAAGGTCATGACGCCCATCATGTCACCTGCTTCGAGCATGGACTCGCCTGCATTGCGGTTCGCCCACAGGCTCTGCCTACTGTGCAACATCGAAGATGTCGATCCCGTCGCCGTGGGCGAAGATTTCGAGTACCGCACCTGTCGTGACAGCTTCCTGATGGTACGCTGTCGCACATGCGGTGTGCTTTTCCTCAATCCGCGACCAGCGGACGATGAATCTTCGCGAATCTACCCGAACCACTATCACGCGTTCCAGTTTGATCCAGAGAACTTCGGACTCATCTACACCATACGCCGGCGCTTGGAAATCAGCCGGCTGCGGCCGTGGACCCGCGGCTTGCCCGTGAACGCTCGCATTCTGGACGTCGGCTGCGGCGATGGCTTTCACCTCGATCTTTTCCGCGATTATGGCCAGAGCGGCTGGAAACTCGAAGGCCTTGATCGCGACGAGCGAGCCGTCGCCGCGGCACGAAAACGCGGCCTCGAAGTCCATCATGGTTCGTTGGAAGAATCATCCTTCCCGGTCTCTTCATTCGACTTGATCCTTCTGGTGATGACTGTTGAGCATTTATCCGACCCCGTCCGGACACTTCGCCAAACATGGAATCTGCTGAAGCCCGGCGGTCGCCTCGGCATCATCACCGACAACGCCGCCTCGCCGGATGCCTGGCTCTTCGGCGGCCGTCATTGGGGTGGCTATCATTTTCCACGTCACACTGTCCTTTTTGATCGCAGGACCTTGGCAATGGCGGCGAGGCTGGCTGGCTTCGAAGTCGAAAGTGTTCGCACTTCGTTCTCGCCAGTGAACTGGACTTACAGCCTGCACAATTGGCTCGACGATTGGGGTGCCCCACGCTGGCTCGTCCGGCAGTTCAGCCTGAATGCTTCACTTCCGCTTGCCGGGTTCACGTTCCTGGATGTCCCACTCGCGATGCTCGGTTATGGTGCAATCCTTTTCGGCAACTTTCGCAGACCTCACCCAACTGAGTCTCGCCCATGAAAACCGACCCGGTTATTATCGTCGGTGCCGGGCTGGCTGGCCTGACTGCCGCAACGTATCTGCGTCGGCACAGCCGCGAGGTGGTCGTTCTCGAAGCGAGCAAAAACGTGGCCGGTCTGGCCCGTAGCGAACGCGACCCCGATGGCTTTACCTACGATTTCGGCGCACACTTCATCACGAATCGTCTGGCGGCTGCCGTCGGCTGTTCAGCCGCGTGTCGCGAAATGCCCTGCTACGGCGAAACGGTCTGGCTCCGCGGTCGTAACTATTCCTACCCTTTCGGTTTGATGCGGCACCTGCGATTTCTCGCCAGTGCCGGGGCCGCGAAACTCCAAGGACTCGTCTCGGGCAAACCCGCCTCGGCCCGCGACTGGTATCGCAAGGCCTACGGCAAGGCACTGGCCGATGATGTGGCGGTGCCGATTACCGAGGCGTGGTCGGGCACCCCGGCCGAGGATCTCGCTGCATCGGTTGGCGACAAGTTCGCCACCAGTCTGCCGCGGACCCTGATGCTCAAGTTCGCGGCCCGGGCCACGCGGCGAACCGTCGCCGTCGGCTACAGCAGCACCGTCGCGGAATCGCCGCATGTCTGGCACGTTTACCCCGAAGGCGGGATCGGCTCCATCTGCGAACGACTCGCAGCGGAAGTTCAGGATTCCATCCGCATCCAAAGCCCCGCCTCGGCGATCGTCGTTGAAGGCCACCGCATCGTCGGGGTGCAGAGCGGCGCGACGCTTTACCCAGCATCAGCAGTGGTCAGTACCGTGCCCGTTCACATCCTGGCGAAACTCGTCCAGGGTACCGAGTGCCTGCAAGCTCTCGCTCGCTTTCGCTATCGGCCAATGGTCTTTGTGAATCTGCGATTCGATGGCCCGAGTGGCCTGCCCGATGTCGTGACTTGGACGCCGGAGAGACATTACCCCTTCTTCCGCCTGAGCGACATTGGTCAGGGCTTGCCATGGCTCGTGCCGTATGATCGTTCGCAAGTGACTGCGGATATCGGCTGCCAGGTTGGTGATGAGATCTGGGCAAGCTCGGACGATGTACTGGGGCAGAAATGCATCGCCGCACTCGACGAGATTGTCCCCGGCATCAGCCGCCGCTTCCTCGGCTGTCGCGTGATGCGGACGCCCCTCGCTTATCCCGTATTTCACCGCGATTACGAAGTGGACCGCGTCCGATTCCAGTCCGGCACCGGCATCGAAGGCCTCATCAGCATCGGCCGCAATGGCGAGTTCTCGCACCTGCTGATGGAGGACGTTTTTTGGCGCACGCGGCGATTGATTTCTCCGATGGTCCGTAGCGTAGGCTGGAAATGATGCAACGTATCGCCCGGGTAGGATTCACAGCGCTGACCAGGTGTGAGACCAATGACGCGTCGAAACGCTCGATGCGGCATTTCCTCCGGCCTCGCCGATGACCAAAGGGGGTGCCGCGTGAATCGCCCACCCATCGAACTAGCCGAAGTGGTCCGCCGCTTCGGACCCGCTTACAAAGCTGCATACGGTGCCACGCTCACGCCGGCCCAGCAGCAAGCGTACGGGCCATCGTCAGGTGCCCCACAGCCGTTCTCGGCGGACATGTCGAAGCCTGTGACGGTTGCGGCCACCGGCGAATCGCCTACAATTCGTTCTGCAATCAGCATTGTCCGAAGTGCCAGGCGTCGGCCCGGTCCGAGTGGCTCGAAGCGGAATTTGATCCGGTATTTGTCCCCGCGCATTTCGAGCCAGGGCATGGGGCACCTCCGAACCATTTTCGGTGGAGGGTCCAGCGACGCGACCCCAACGCCGGGGCAACGACTGCACCCAAAATGCGACCCAACCCGGTGGGGAAATGCACTAGGCACTTCGGGAAAATTCCCGAAGTGCCTAGTGTAGAAGCGGTTGCTTCGATCGGAAGTAAAGTTGCGGCGGTAGGATTTGAACCTACGACCCGCAGGTTAACCCGGATATTTCACATGGTTTGAGCGAACAGAATAGCGCGACGGTTCAAGTGTTGGTACAAGAGGAGGTTGCAACGCCAAGCCTCGTCCCAATCCAGGAACCGTCGCGATGACAGAGTGTATCACGAATCCGCTGCC
>JBGSSZ010000006.1:0-3124 GCA_041736785.1 Limnoglobus sp. | reverse complement strand
CGGGCCAGCGGCACGCGACCGCCGGACGCCGTCGGGATCATCAGTGCGGAGATGGCCTGCGTGTTGTGCCGCGACTCATCGATCAGTCGGATTGTCAGTGGAAAGCGATACGGGCCGTCATAGATCTCGCCGGCGGGCTTGGCTCCGATCGATTCGACCAGGTCGAGCACCATCTTGGCTGACACGTTGTAGCGTGCCAGTTCCTCGGGCCGCAGCTTCACCTGCAGCACGGGCTGACCGGTGATCTGTTCGACGTTCAGATCCGCGGCACCAGGGATCGAGTTCAGCACCCGCTCGACGTCCTGAGCCTTGCGGGCCAGCATGTCGAAGTCGTCGCCGTAGATCTTGACTCCGACGTCGGAGCGGATGCCTGAGACCATCTCGTTGATCCGCATTTCAATGGGCTGCGAAAACGACAGCTTCTGCCCTGGCATGTCGCGGAGTTCGTGCTCGATCTTCACCGTGAGGTCCGCCTGGGACGTGGCACGCGTCCACCGCTCCCGCGGCGTGAGCGTGATGAAGACATCGGAGAGTTCGACGCCCATCGGATCGGTGGCGACCTCCGGGGTGCCGACGCGGCTCCAGACATGCTCGATCTCGTCCGGGAACGCGGCCAGCAGCACCTTCTCAATCTGGGTGTTCGCCCGCACAGACTCAGCGAGATCGGTCCCCGCGAGGCGGACGACGTTGATCGTAATCGCGCCTTCGGACAGCCGCGGGACGAATTCCGTGCCGAGGCTGGGTGCAATCACGCCGAACGCGAAGAACAGCAGCATGCCGGCCAGAAGCATGACGGCGAGCTTCTGGTGCATGGCGAATCGCAGGATCGGCGCGTAGAACGCTTTCGCCAGGCGGATCAGCAGCGGCTCCGACTCCGCGACGCGTCGTGGCAGCAGCAAGCTCGCCAGCACGGGCATCAGTGTCATCGACAGGATCATCGAGCCGATCAGTGCAAAAATCACTGTCAGCGCCATCGGGCGGAAGAGCTTGCCTTCGATCCCTTCGAGAGTCAGGATCGGCAGGTAGACGATGGCGATGATGAGTTCGCCGAAGAGCGTCGGCCCGCGAACTTCCACGGCCGCCTCACGGACAATTTCGCGACGGGTCTTCCCGGGCGGAGCATCGGCGAGGTGCCTGACGCAGTTCTCGACCATGACCACCGAACTGTCGACGATCATGCCGAAATCGATAGCACCGAGGCTGAGCAGACTGGCCGCGATGCCGAACTGCAGCATACCGGAGAAAGCGAAGAGCATCGAAAGCGGGATCGCGAGTGCCACGATCGCCGCGGCTCTCAAGTTGCCGAGAAACGCGAAGAGGACCGCTACGACGAGCAAGCCCGCGTCGAAGAGATTCTTGCGGACCGTGTTGATGACGTGATCGATCAACTGGGTGCGGTCGTAGACCGGTGTAACCGTCGTGGTACCAGCGAGGCTGGCCGCGACGCCATCGAGTTCGCGTTTGAGATCGGCGGTGACCTGGTGACTGTTTTCACCCATGGTGAGGAAGCCAAGGCCGAGGACCACTTCTCCGCGTCCGTTGGCTGTGACGGCTCCGCGGCGCACCTCGTGCCCGATGCTGACCGTCGCGACCTCACGCACTTTCACCGGCACACCGTCGTGGCTGTGGATGACGATGTCGGCGATCTGCTCCGTGGTGGTCGTGCGACCCAGGCCGTGGACGAGGAGCATTTCGTCGCCGCGGGCCGTTGTGCCGCCGCCCACACTGCGGTTGTTCGCCTCCAGAGCAGTGGCGACATCGTCGAAAGTCAGACCGTAGCGGATGAGGCGGTTCGGATCGATGCGGATTTGAAACTGCTTGGCGAACCCACCCCAACTGTTGATCTCCGCCGTTCCCGGCACCGCCCGCAGCTTCGGCTTGATGACCCAGTCGTGCAGCGTGCGGGCTTCGGTATTGTCATCGCCTTTGGAGGCGATGATGTAATGGAAGACCTCGCCGAGTCCCGTGGCGACCGGGCCCATTTTTGGTCGCTCGACGCCGCCCGGAAGCTCGACCGCGGCGAGCCGCTCGCTGATGATCTGCCGGGCGAAATAGATGTCGGTGCCGTCGGCGAACAATACTACCACCTGCGACAAGCCGAACTTCGACATGGAGCGGATGTTCTCGACCTTCGGCAGGCCGCTGAGCGCCTGCTCCACGGGCAGCGTGATCTGCTGCTCGATCTCGGACGGCCCCATCGAAGGGACCACAGTGTTGATCTGCACCTGCACCGGCGTCGTATCGGGAAACGCGTCCACGTTGAGTTGGCGCAGCGACAAGGTCCCGGCGACCGCACCTGCCACCGACAGGAGGATCACCAGCATTCGATTCCGCAGCGAAAAGTCGATGATTGCGTTCAGCATCGTGGCTCGCAAGGTTCAGCATTCAGAAGTGTCGACAGCCCGACCGGGCTGCTAGTGCTTGCTGCATCACCCTTCGCCCAGGCTGCCGCGGAGCAGTTCAGCCCGCAGAGCCGCACTGCCAGTCGTGGCGACGACCTCGCCGGGCAACGCACCCGCGAGAAGCTCGGTGTGCACTTCATTGCGGGCACCCGGCACGACTTTGCGGACGTGATAGACCTTGAGTGCGTTCGGCTCCAGATAGTGCTTGTCGCGAACGAAGACGATGTGGCAGGTGCCATCCCAATGCACCGCACCCGAGGGAACGATGATCGCGTTGGGCTCCTCACGCAGGACCACGCGACCGGTGCCGAACGTGTTGCTGCGGATCGCGCCGTCGGGATTGTCCAGTGCGATGCGGATTGGAAGCGTCCGCGTTTTGTCGTCGATGGTGTGGATGAGCGCGTCGATGGTTCCGCTCGCGAGTCGGCGTCCGCGGTCGTCGTCGAACTGCACGGTCTGGCCCCTCTTGAGATATTGGGCGTCCTCCTCGCGGACGTGCAGAGTCAGAATCATCCGCGTGGGATCCGCGACCACGAAGAGCAGCTTCGCAGTGTCGATCACTTCCCCGGCCACGGTGTCGATGGTCACAATTGTCCCCGCACTCGGGGCTCGCAGCGGGAGCAGGTTCGCGCTCGATTGCAGGTTCGCCGGGAGCTTTTCCTTGAACCCGAGCAACCGCAGTTTCGCGGCCGCTTCGGCGGGTGTAAGCGAGTCGAGCGAGT
>JBGSSZ010000692.1:0-2370 GCA_041736785.1 Limnoglobus sp. | reverse complement strand
TCCCCGCGGGGTTGCTGGCAATGCCGCGAGGCGAAGAGGCCGCGGAAGTCAAAGCGAACTGGCCGCTATCGAGGCCGGCGTCGTCGTAGTGATGGCTCGAGTGACTGTGGCCATCGACGATGAAGAACTTGATCGGGCCGCGAGCGGACTCGTCGTCGGGAAGTTGAATCGCGGTGAGATTGACCGACGATTGCCTGTCTGCATCGTTGTTGACCAGGCGGAAGACGAGCGTGGCGCGAGTACCGGCGGGCACGGCGGAGAGATCGACGCTGACGGTGCCGTTCGTGACAGTCGTGCCGATGCCCGTGGCGTTGGTGAGGCCTTCGGTGACGTTGAAAAAAGCGTCGCGGCCGCTGCCGATGACCGGGAGGAGCGGATGCCCGCTATCGTCGATGAGGACAGCTTCAAAGGCGTCTTTCATCAGCCCGGTGGCAACGGCGTCGAACTCGGGCGGCGCAAACGTGAACATCAGAGGCAGCGGGTTTGCCGGCACGGTGAAGGCACGGGAGAGCGTCGCGTTGAACGAATCGCCTTCGGTCAGAATCGCGTTCGTTCCACCGAACGTCGCTGTGGCACGTTGGGACGGACTGCCGCCAGACTCGGCGAAAGTCCAGTCAGCAAAGCGGTTGACGGGATTGGCACTCAGTACGAATTGACGTTGTGCGATTGTTGAAACTTGACCGATGGTGTCGCGGGCACGGACGCGTACGGTGTGGTTGCCAAGAGCCGAGCCGTCGAGCGTGAACGTGGAGGGAAAGCTGAACGCACCCGTGACGGAGTCGAATGCAATGGAACCGAACGGTGCGTCATCGAAGGCGGCTTCGACCGCGACGACGCCCTGGTCGTCGCTGGCCGTGCCGGTGACTATGAAGTTTTCGGTGTAGCTGTTTCCTTGAATCGGCGTGAGCAATGTGACTTCAGGGGGGTTGTCGGCGGTGTTGATGGGGATGAGCCCGGCAGCGACGGTGATGCCGCCGCGGTGAGCGGGATCGAAGACGAATTTATCGCTGACGACTTCCAACGTCGTGGCATCGAATTGTCGGAGTCTGGGCCCGCCACCGTCGGCAGCGGCGGTCCAAATTGATGTGGCGGTACCATCGGAGTTGCCACCGACGGCGACGCGGACACCGCCGATGAACTGAGGCTCGTAGGCGGCGAAGGATTTCAGGAGGGTGGTATCTTTGCCACTGAAAATTTTCACGCTGGCGGCGATTCCCTTGCCGGAGCCTACCACGAGATCGGAAAAACCGTCGTTGTTCACGTCGCCGGTTCCGATGTTGGCACCGCCCCGCGAGTTGGGATCGAAAGCCATCAAGTTTTGCAGGAGCGTGCCGTCTTTGCCGCTGAAGACGCGAATGTGCGAGCTGCCGCCCAGACCGGGGGCTGTGATGATGTCGTCGTAGCCGTCATTGTTCACGTCGCCAGAGCTGACTCGAACACCGCCGTGGAAGTTATCGGCGTAGGCATTGAAATCGAATAGTACGGAATCGTCTTGGCCGCTGAAAACGCGAACGCGTGAGCCGTCGGTTTCACCCATGCCCGCGATGATGTCGAGTTTGCCGTCGTTGTTCACGTCGCCCACGGCGACGTAGCCACCGCCACGGAGCGAGGAATCGAACGCGAAGAAGGACCGCTGCTGGGCACCGGTGGCCCCGTCGAAAATCACCACACGCGGCCCGCCGCGCAAACCGGCGATCGTCACTAGATCGGAAACGCCATCACCAGAAAGGTCGCCGATGGCAGAGCGGGCACCGTGGCGAAACTCGGCTTCGTAGGCCGTCAGACTGAGCGGGGGTTCGGTGCCGGACGGATAAAACCGAGCTTCCGTTCCGTTACCGGCTTGCGAGATGGCGAGGGGCGGGAAGATAGCCACCGCCGGGGCCAGACGTTCTTCCAGCACTTCGAAGCGAAAGTTGACGAATTTGCGTCGCCATTTCTGCGGAAAGATCGAACGGGAAAAGTATTGGATGCACGAGCGCCATCCACGTCGGAGCCAGGGCGATGTCATCGATGCTACCTCGACTGGGCTGTTGAGATCGCCGGCCATTCGCGCCAGGCACGAACTGTGTTTGGCACTGCGGGGTCTCTAACAGCATCTAGCCCGGCACCTCACGCGGGATCCGATCTTTTCGGAAAATATTCCCAAAATTCTCGTCCGTCCGGAGTTGGCCAGTTGCGGATGGCACCCCGTGAAAGCAGAATAGCCGCGTTAGGTTTTCCACTTTCTGGGCTAGCCCGCATTTCTCACAGAGTGGGCGGGTTTGTGGCGGGCGGGGGATTTTGCGCGACGATCTGAGCGGCGGGTTGTCGCGGTGGGGATGACGGGGGTTGTGCACGTCTCCGTTCACGTTGGCGGAGGCTCTGCGGCGC
>JBGSSZ010000683.1:0-5522 GCA_041736785.1 Limnoglobus sp. | reverse complement strand
CCTCGCTCGGCGGCGAACTCCTCAACCCCGGTGCCCCGGAACTCCAGACGATCACGACCCGCACCGGCAGCGACAAACGCACCGCGAACACTGAAGCCGCGGTTGATGCGACGACACTTTCCCGCACGGTCATTCCGAAGTTCCTGCTGCCGTACCTGATCGTGGCCACGCTCGTGCACTGGCTGATCACGCGGATCGTGACTGGTCGCCCGCAGGCTCAGCCCGACCCGACGCCGGAGGCCCGCATCAATTTCCTGAAGGCCGTGGTCCCGATGGTGCCACTGGTGTTTTTGTTCCTCACCGGACCGCCCTTCAATGCGATCGAGTTTCAGAAAACCTGGATCACGAAGGTCGACGCCAAGTTCGACGCCCGGCTGATCGCGGTGGCCATGCTGATCGGTGTCGTGGCCGCGGCCATGGTCACACCGTCGAAAGCCCGCGATTCGGTAAAGACTTTTTTCGAAGGAGCGGGCTACGGCTTCGCGACCATCGTCAGCCTGATCGTCACTGCGAACTGCTTCGGCACGGCCATCCGCGAAGCCGGGCTTGCGAAGATGCTCGGCGAGCACATCGCTGACAATCCTGCTCTGCTCGTGCCGCTGGCGGCAATCGCCCCGTTCTGCTTCGCGTTCATCAGCGGCAGCGGCATGGCCAGCACCCAGAGCCTCTACGAATTCTTCCACAACCCCGCGGTGCTGCTGGGCGAAAACCCGAACGACGTCGGTGCCGCAGTGAGCGTGGCGAGTGCCGCCGGCCGCACGATGAGCCCCGTCGCCGCGGTGTTGCTCATGTGTGCCAGCATGACGGAGACGAAGCCGTTCGCGATCGTGAAGCGTCTGGCACTGCCATTGATCGCGGGATTGGTGGTGAGCGTGACGCTGCGAATGTTCGATCTGATTTAGCCGCGACCCGATCGCCCCACGCGCTGCCCTCGCAAAGCCTCGGGGCGCGGCTAAGTTAGGAGCGCGTGAGAGACTCCATGCCGCGTGTGATTATCATCGGTGCCGGGATCAGCGGCCTCGCCGCGGCTTTTCGCATCCGCTCCTTCGCCGACGTGACCGTTCTCGAAGCTGGCTCGCGCGCCGGCGGCAACATCCGCACGTCGCGCGACGAGGGCTTCACCTGGGAAGCGGGGCCGAACGGCTTCCTCGACTCCAAGCCCAGCACGCTGGCACTTGCGCACGATCTCGGCCTCACGCCGATCGCCGCCAGCGAAGCCTCGCGGGAGAATCGTTTTCTCTGCCTCGACGGCAAGCTCGTCAAGCTCCCCGGCTCGCCATTCGGATTGCTGACCACGAGAGCGCTGAGCCTGCAAGGCAAGCTGGCAATGCTCCGCGAGCCATGGCGATCGCGCGGCAGTATCGAAGACGAAAGCGTCCATGACTTCGCCGTCCGCCGCTTCGGCGTGGAAGCCGCGGACACGATCATCGATGCACTGGTCACGGGAATTCACGGCGGCGACCCGAAGCAGCTTTCACTCGCAGCGGTGTTCCCACGGCTGGCGAAGTTCGAGGCTGAGAGCGGCAGCGTTTGGCAAGGTGTGCGGCAGGCATGGCGCGAGAAGAAAGCGAACGCCCGAGCCGCGGGACAGCCACGACCCGGGCCACCGCGGATGTGGTCGTTCGCGGGTGGAATGCAGACGCTGACCGATGCGCTGGCCAACGCTCTCGGCGACAACTTGAAGCTGAACTTACCAGTCCGGAGCGTCACACAATCGGCAGGGAATTGGCTCGTCAACGACATGCGTGCCGATGCTGTGATTGTCACGGCGCCGGCCCGCGTGCAAGCGGAGTTGCTCACGCCGCTCGATCCGGGCTTTGGGGTATTGAACGAAATCCCCCACAACCGCATCGCCGTCGTTGCTCTTGGCTACCGCCAGACGGACGCTCACTCCCCGGACGGGTTTGGCTTCATCGCGCCGCAGAACACCCGCCGCGATATGCTCGGCGTGCAGTGGTGCTCCAGCATCTTCCCCGATCGTGCTCCCGAGGGTCACGTGCTTTGGCGGGCGCTCTGCGGGGGCGTCCATCGCGGCGACCTCCTCGACTGCGACGACGTCACGCTGATCGGCAAAGTCCACGCGGAAATGAAAGCCGTGCTGGGAGTCCGCGGCGAGCCGGTCTTCGCCCGCGTCCAGCGCTGGCCGCAGGCGATCCCGCAGTATGTCGTGGGCCACCGCGCTCGCGTTGCCCGGCTCGAAGCTGTGGCTGCGAAGTTTTCCGGCCTGATCCTCGCGGGCAACGCCTTCCACGGCATCGCGGTTAACGACTGCACCGAACAGGCGGAGATCCTCGCCAATCGTGTGAAAACCGGATGGACTGAAGCCAATCATTGAAGAATACCAGAAGCAAATCTGCCTCAACAGCCATAATCGCTACATTCCCGCTCGAAATCGAGTTATTCGCAAGATGCGGATTTTACAGATGCATCAGGAATGGTACAGTAACCGCAACTCCCCATGCCTGCCCAGAGGTCACCATGGCTACGACACTCTCACTTATCCTCGGCGGCGGTCGCGGCACGCGACTCTATCCCCTCACCAAGCAGCGGGCCAAGCCGGCGGTCCCCGTCGCGGGGAAATACCGCCTCATCGACATCCCAATCAGCAACTGCATCAACAGCCGACTGAATCGCGTCTACGTCCTCACGCAGTTTCTCAGCGTGAGCCTGCACCGCCACATCGCCAACACCTACAAGTTCGACATGTTCAGCAAGGGCTTCGTGGAGATCCTCGCCGCTCAGCAGGGCTACGATGACAACACCGGCTGGTATCAGGGAACTGCCGACGCCGTGCGGCAGAACCTCGACTACATCGAGCGTGAAGAACCCGACGAAGTGCTGGTCCTCTCCGGCGATCAGTTGTACCGCATGGACTATCGCGATCTGCTGGAGACGCACCGCAAGAGCGGCGCGGATGTCACGATTGGCTGCCTGCCGGTCAAGGAGGAGCAGACGCCCGGATTCGGTCTGTTGACGGTCGACGATGCGGGTCGCGTGCAGTCGTTTGTGGAAAAGCCCAAGACCGCCGAGGCCCGCAAACCCTGCTACACACCAGCGGAGTGGATCGAAGAACGCGGCATCCCCTGCCTGAACCGCCACTACCTCGCCAACATGGGCATCTACGTCTTCAAGACCGACAAGCTCATCGAGATGCTGAACGCTCCGGTCTACGATTCCCTGCACAATACCAACAAACCGCCGCACGACTTCGGGTCGAATGTCTTCCCCAACTATGTGGGCAAGCGACACATTCACGCGCACCTGTTCGACGGGTTCTGGGAAGACCTCGGCACGATCAAGAGCTACCACGAAGTGAGCCTGGCCTTGGCGGAGCCGTCGCCACCCTTCGATTTCTTCCAGGCGGAAGGGATGATCTACACGCGGATGCGGAACCTGCCGGCGTGCCGCATTGACGGTGCCAAGCTCGATCGCACATCGATCGCCGACGGCAGCATCATCGGCACCGGCACCACGATCGAGCATTCGCTGATCGGTGTGCGTAGCGTCATCGGTCGCAACTGCCAGATCCGCGACGTGGTGCTGCTCGGCTCGGACCGCTTTGAAAATGCCAAAGACCTCGAGGAGAATCACACATTGGGGCGGCCTGATCTGAACATCGGCGACGGGGCTCAAATTGAGATGGCGATCCTCGACAAGGACTGCCGCATCGGCAAGAACGCAGTGATCAAGTGTCACGCCGGTCGCCCCGACTACGATGATCCCGATGGCCGCTACCATGTCCGCGACGGCATCGTCTGCGTACCCCGCAACGGCGTGATTGGCGACGGCGTCAAAATCGTCTGACGGTTTCAGGTGGACTGCGTCTGCAGACGCTCACCGGAAAGGTTCTCGAATTCCGCGTCGTCGATGCGTTCGAAATGGACCGTGTCGCCGATGCGGATGGGAAAGAAACCGTCGGCGAGATCGACGATGGTGAGCGGTGTCCGTCCGAGGATGTTCCACCCGCCGGGGCGGGGCAGGGGATAGATCCCGGTCTGTCGGCCCGTCAGACCCACGCTCCCCGCGTCCACTTTCAACCGCGGCGATTCCAGCCGCGGCACGCCGCACAACTCCGGCGTCAGATAGCCCAGATACGGAAACCCCGGCACAAATCCGACCGCGTAGACCGTGTAGATCGTTGCCTGGTGCTGGGAAATGATCGTGTCGATGTCGAGCAGCGTGTGTTCCGAGACGCGGGCAAGATCGAGACCAAGCTCGTAGCAGATGGGGATTGTGTGCTGCCGGGAGCTTGCCAGTGCACGAGCGGGTCCGACACGGACAGTCTTGAGCCAGGCCAGGACTTCCCCAGTGCGGATGGCATTGGCGTCGAAGAAGATGCCGACGCTGGCGTACGCCGGGACGACGTCATCGAGCCAGGCGGGGTTGGCGGCCCGCACCGCGGCAGCAAATCGCAGAGCCGCGTCCTCGCTCGCGGCATACGCCAGCATCGCCTGATCGCCGAGGGGTGCAAACGTCATGGCGTCAGCTTACGAACCCATAAAACTCTGACATGAACATCGCCGTCACTCCTGCCGTTCTCGTCTTCCTCGGCGGCGGGTTCGGCGCGCTGCTCCGCTATGTCCTCGGCAGCTACATCAAGAGCCAAAACTGGTCCGCCCACTTTTTCTGGCACACATTCCTGATCAACGTCATTGGCTCCATCGTGCTAGGCATCGTTGCCGCGTCGTGCAAAGACCGCCCCGCATTGCAACTGCTCATTGGCGTCGGCATCTGCGGCGGGTTCACGACGTTTTCCACGTTCAGCATCGAAGTGGTTCACCTTCTCGAAAACCGCCACTGGCTGACCGCGTCAGCGTATGTGCTGGGAAGTGTGCTGGCCGGCGTGCTCGGCGCGTGGATCGGCTTGCGGGGTCTGCAGCCCGTCGACCTCTGATCACGCCGCCCGACATTGCGGGCTCGTCTTTCTCTGCACGCATTGCGGCGACATGCAGGCCGCCGTAAACCCCCGCAACAACCTCGCCCACTGCTTCGGCTGCAACAAAAACCTCAACACCATCGATCTGCTGATGACCGTCGGCTACAACTTCGTCTCCGCCGTCGCCATCCTCGAAGGCTGGCTCGTACGCCATCAATCACGACTGCCGAACACCAGTGCGACGCCTGCGGCACAATGACCATCACAGCAAAGGTGCCTGCCAAACCCCCTCACGTACACTCTCTCCAGAATTCCCCACAATTCGGCAATCATGCCCCCAACCATGCCAAATCCCTACACCCGCAATTCGGCAACAAATGCGCCCACAATTCGGCTCGGCACAACTCCACTGGGTGCCAGCCACATGTCTGAGCCGCGCCGCCACCAGCATCAAGGCCGAGCGACCGTCGGGGAAGTTGCCGACCACCCGCGTCCGCCGGCGGATCTCCCGCATCAGTCGCTCCAACATGTTGTTCGTTCTCAAGCGCGTCAAGTGCTCGCGTGAGAACGCCATGTACGCCAGCGTCTCACCGACGTTCGCCCGCACGTGGGCCGCGGCGTCGCGCAGCTTCATCGCGATGAGTTT
>JBGSSZ010000603.1:0-2324 GCA_041736785.1 Limnoglobus sp. | reverse complement strand
TCTTTCTCAGTCTGGTTCTCCTTGTCACGGCCCAGCCTGCCCTCGCTGCGACGTGGCGTGTCCCGCAGGATCACAAGGCGATCCAAGCCGCCATCGACGTTTCCCAAAGCGGCGACACGATTCTTGTAGCCCCCGGCCAGTATCGGGAGCGCATCATACTCAAGCCGGGAATCAGCCTGCGGAGCGACGGCAATGATACCAAAGGAACCGATGGACTGAAGCGGGCCGAGGCGACCATCATCGACGGCGGCGGCAAGGAGGGAGAAACGCCCGGTGTTATGATGGCGGAGGGCAGCACGCTCGACGGCTTCACGATCCTGAACATCGGGGCTTACGACGAGGCACTCTGGAAAAAGCACTTCGACTCGCACGGCGAAGAATTGGGCGATGAGGAAGGCTCCGTCCAAGCGGAAGGGACGAACCCGGCGATCAGCATTCAAGGCGTGAGTTGCACCGTCACCCACTGCATCGTCAACCACAATGGCGATGTCGGCATCGGCATTCTCGGCAAGGAGAAGGTGAAGACGGCTCCGCTTATCATCGACAACTTCGTGTATCGCAACATGGGCGGCGGGATCGGCGTGGCCGAAGGAGCCGAGCCGATCATTCGGGGCAACGTCTGCAAGGAGAACCTGCGGGCCGGGATCGGTTGCCGCAAGGCGAACCCGATCATCACCGAGAACCAGTGCTTCCAGAACATCCGGGCGGGAATTGGCTGCCGGGAAGGCTCGAAGCCCGTGATGCGGGGCAACAAGTGCTTCAAGAACCGCCGTGCCGGGATCGGCATTCGGATGGAAGGCACGGCTCCGGTGGTCGAGTCCAACGAGTGCTACGAGAACGACATGGCCGGAATCGGGTGCCGGGACGGGGCCAGCCCGGTCTTGCGCAACAACGTCTGCCGCAAGAACAAGATGGCCGGGATCGGGTGTCGGGACGGGGCCACGCCGCTCATCGTCGGCAACGACTGCCGAGAGAACGAGACGGTCGGCATCGGGGTTCAGACCAAGGCCGAGGCGATCATCCAGAAGAACAAATGCGTCGGGAACAAACTGGTCGCCATCGGCGTGACCGAGGGAGCAACGGCCACGATCATCGACAACGACCTGTCCCGCACCGGAGGCCAGCCCCCGATCATTGCGGTGAAGGACGGTTCGACCGCCACGATTCGTGACAATCGCATCACGGGCGGCGGCGTGGCGGCGGTACTCGTGCAGGGCAAAGCCACGATCAGCGGGAACACGTTCACGGGGGTCGGGGAGAAGCAAGGCACCGCCGTGTGGGTGTGGGAGAAATCGGCGGCGGCGATTTCTGACAACTCCTTCGACGGTTACCGGGCGGCGGTGAATGCCTCGAAAGCCACCGTGGTCGTCACCGGGAACTCGATGAAGAATTTCCAAGGGACGGCGATCATCGTCAAAGACAGCCAGAAGCCCGCCCACATCCACGGCAACACGGCGACTTCCACCGACCCCACAGCGAAGGTGGTTGATGTGCAGGGGCCGTCCGGCGTCGTCGCCGACAACACGGTGAATGCAATTGAGAAGAAATGAGCAAATCGAGGCGGAATCTCGGACGCCCCTTCGATGAATCCCTCGCCGCTCGCATCCGGGACGCCCTGGCCCGGAAGAAGGGCGTCGAGGATAGGAAGATGTTCGGCTGCATATGCTTCCTGCTCAACGGCAACCTCCTCGTCGGCGTCTGGAAGAATTCGCTGATCGCCCGCCTCGGCTCCGACGAGGGGGAAGCGGCGTTGCGGGAGCCACACGTTCGGGTGTTCGACATCACCGGCAGGCCGATGCGGAATTGGGTGCTGGTC
Organism: Limnoglobus sp.; assembly: GCA_041736785.1. Taxonomy (GTDB): domain Bacteria; phylum Planctomycetota; class Planctomycetia; order Gemmatales; family Gemmataceae; genus JBGSSZ01. Next base: position 508 of record JBGSSZ010000603.1, on the reverse strand, counting down.
GAGCCGGAAGGCGTCGAGGACGACGACCAGTTGAAGGCGTGGATCGACAGGGCGATGAAGTTCGTAAAGACGCTGCCAAGGAAGTAGACCATCACTTCGTCGAACTTCGAGTCGCCATCACCCGCTTCCGTTCCGCCGTGTACTTCCACCACGGTTTCTTCGGCGCTCCCTCCATGTACCGGACAGCGGCCATGAAGGTGTCCAGGACGCAAGGATCGTGGCGCAGGCCGGTGATCCGGCACAGGTCGTCGTACATCACAAACGGATCACGCCCCGGCAACTCGGCGGGTGTGGTGATCCCCATCTGCCGAAGGTCGGCGGCGATGGCCGGGCCGACATTGGGGATGTCCTCCAGGCGGGCGACTTCCCGCTTTCCGTTGGCCGGGTTTTTCTTCGACGGGATCATCGCCAGCTTCTCCCGCCGGGTCATCGCCTTGACCGCCGCTTCTCGCTTCAACGCCGAACTTTGGTCGGGCTGAACTTCTTGGTAAACCAGTTTCACCGGGCG
>JBGSSZ010000583.1:0-10515 GCA_041736785.1 Limnoglobus sp. | reverse complement strand
GCCCCGCTGGCCGATCCCGGGCGCGTGCTGCGCGAGGCACTGGCCAAGCCCATTGGCTCGAAGCCACTGGCCGAACTCGCCCGCGGCAAACAGACCGCCTGCGTGGTCATCTGCGACATCACCCGGCCCGTGCCCAACACGCTCCTGCTCCCGGCGATTCTCGAAACCATTGAATCCGCGGGCGTGCCCCGCAGCGGGATCACCATTCTCATCGCCACGGGTCTGCATCGACCCAACGAAGGCGATGAACTGATTGAGCTCGTCGGCGCGGAGATCGCCGCAAACTACACCTGCGTCAACCATCGCGGCAAGGAGTTGGCCGAACACGACTACCTCGGCATCACCGACATGGGCGTGCCCGCATGGATCGACTCCCGCTACACCCGCGCCGAACTCAAGATCACGACCGGCCTGATCGAGCCGCACCTGATGGCCGGCTACAGCGGCGGCCGCAAGCTCATCTGCCCCGGCATCGCGGCTCTGGAGACCGTGAAAGTCTGGCACGGACCCAAGTTCCTCGAGCATCCGAAAGCGGACGCTGGCATCCTTGAGGGCAACCCCGTCCACGAGGAAAACACCCGCATCGCACTCATGGCCGGCTGCGATTTCATCGTCAATGTCTGCATCGACGGCCAACGCCGCATCACCTGGCTCGGGGCCGGCGACATGATCGCCGCGTGGGAAGCAGGCGTCGACTTCTGCCGCGACGTGGTCAAAGCCGGCGTGCCCGAAGCGTGCGACGTGGTCGTCACAAGTTGTGCGGGCTATCCACTCGACACCACTTGGTATCAGGCGGTAAAGGGCCTCACGGGCGCGCTGCCGATCGTGAAGCAGGGGGGCACCATCATCCTCGCCGCCAGCCTCAGCGAAGGACTGGGTAGCCCGGAATTTCAGCAGCTTTTGAAAGAGAACCCTGATCTGTCCGCGTTCAAGAAGCGCATCCTCGAGACGGACTACTTCATCATGGATCAGTGGCAGCTCGAGGAACTCTGCAAGGTCTTGAGTAAGTGCCGTGTGAAAGTGGTCACGGACGGCCTGAGCCCGCAGACCTTGAAAGACTGCAGCGTGGAATCGGCCCCGAGCGTGGAGGTCGCGGTGGCGGAATCGCTCGCCGAGTACGGCGAGTCCGCGACGCTCGCTGTGATCCCCAAGGGGCCTTACGTGCTGCCGTATGTCCTGGGTGTTTGAGGATCAGTTCGCGGGCCACATGCCAGCGAAGATGGCAGCACTGATCGCCGCGTAGGCAACGGATTCAATCACATGCCCGACGATGCGGGTATGAAACCAGATCGTGTGCGACACCATGGCAGCGAGAAAGGTAAACAGTCCGGCTGTGAAGATGAAGCGGAACACATTCAGAAAGCTCTCGCCCGGTTTGAATGCGATCTGTGCCAGGTATGCAAAGGCAATGCTGCAGACGAGGAAGTAGACGACCGTCAGAGCGAGTTTGAGCCCCATCCCGGGGGCGGGTAAGACATGCAGGATGCCCCGAGGACCCGCCTTGTACTTCGCCTGAAACTCCGGCGTTGACATTTGCTTGGAATCCGTCCAGTAGGGGAACATGTATGAACCCACGGGTGTCCCCCAGCCGCGGATGGCGCCCATCGCTTCGTCCTCGTTGGGCAATTGTTTCCAGTCGTTCGCGTGCAGGCCGAACACCATCCAGGAGAGAAAGCTAGCGAAAAACAGCGCAATCGTCGATAGCACGATTGGCAAAGCCAGTTTGACGAGTTCATCGAACATCACATCACTCCGTGGGTTGCAAGGAGTGTGGTCGGATGCGAAGAAAATAGCAAGCGAAATCAGCCGCTCTCTGCCGGGCCGTGATTTGTAATAGCTCCTGATCGCGGCGGTAATATCTCTTTCATACACTCAGGAGTCCGACCATGCCGACCCAAGCTTATGCTGCCACCGCGGCCACCAACCCGCTGGCACCGTTCACACTCACCCGCCGCGAACCACTGCCGACCGATGTGGCGATCGACATTCTCTTCTGCGGCGTCTGCCATTCCGATCTGCACCAGGCCCGCAACGAATGGAAAAACACTGTGTATCCCTGCGTGCCGGGGCACGAGATCGTCGGCCGCGTTACCAAAGTCGGCAGCAAGGTCACAAAGTTCAAAGTCGGCGATCACGCCGCGGTCGGCTGCATGGTCGAGTCATGCCGGTCCTGCTCCAGTTGCAAACAGGGCCTCGAGCAATACTGCGAGAAAGGCTGCACCTTCACCTACAACGCCCCGGACCAGCACTCCGGCGGAAAGACCTTCGGCGGCTACTCCGACGCGATCGTGGTCGATGAAGCGTTCACGCTCAAGGTACCGGAGGGCCTCGATCTCGCAGCCACCGCGCCGCTGCTCTGTGCGGGCATCACTACCTACTCTCCGCTGCGGCATTGGAACGCCGGCCCGGGTAAGAAAGTTGGCATCGTCGGCCTGGGCGGGCTCGGGCACATGGGCGTCAAGATCGCTCACGCCATGGGGGCTCATGTGGTGCTTTTCACCACGTCGCCCGGCAAGATCGAAGATGGCAAACGGCTCGGGGCTGATGAAGTGGTCGTGTCCAAGAACGCCGACGAAATGGCCAAGCATGCCCGCAGCTTCGACTTCATCCTCGATTGCGTCTCCGCCAGTCACGACATCAACGCACTGCTGATGCTGCTCAAGCTCGACGGCACACTCACATTGGTGGGAGCCCCGGAGCACCCGCTACCAGTCGCTGCGTTCAATCTGCTGATGCCGCGGCGGAACTTCGCCGGCTCCGGTATCGGCGGCATCGCCGAGACTCAGGAAATGCTCGACTTCTGTGCCAAGCACAAGTTCGCCAGCGACATCGAAATCATTCCCATCCAGAAGATCAACGAAGCCTACGACCGACTACTGAAAGGCGACGTCAGGTATCGCTTCGTGATCGACATGGCCTCGCTGAAAGTCTGAGCGTCAGATCGTGACGCCGAAGCGGGCTCCGAACTCGGCGAAGTCAGTCGCCTCGACGATGCCGTCGCCGTTGAAATCAAAGGCGGCGTAGTAGCCCTGTGAGCCCTGCGTGACTCCGAACGTGGCACCGAACTGCGCGAAGTCGGCAGAGTTCACCGTGCGGTTGCCGTCGATATCGCCGAAGAGGCGGTGGAAGCTGTGCGTGTAGTTGTTCGCCATCGGCACACCTTCAGCACTCGTGACGCTGTTGGCGAACACAACCAGCGTGTAGTCGCCGTCGGCAAGCGGATTGGTGAACGTCAGCGTCGCGATGGTCTGCGTGGGAGTGCTGGCACCCAGATCGACCGTGAAGGCCGGGTTGCCGCCACCTGCCTTGATGACCAGAAACGCCTGAGCGGGATTGGCTCCGAGGTTCACAAGCCCGGTGAAGTCGACGCGGGCCGTGCGGAGCATCGAACGCTGAATCGTGCCATCGTCGATGGTGCTGCTTTCCACGCCCACCGTGTCGATGGACACATTCGTGTAGGTGCTGGTGTTCAGCAGACTGGTCGTGCCGGCCGCGGCACCGAGGCCGATGAACACAGTCCCTGGGAGGCTGCTGAGCGTCGTGGAGCCGACCTGAGTCCAGACCTCGCCATCGGGCGAGGCGTAGCCGACTAGCGAATCCCCGCTGCGGACGATGCGCACCCAGTATGGGGCGGTGAGTCCGGCGAGTGTGCCGGGCAGAGTGGTGGAGCTATTGGTGCCACTGCGGCGCTGCATCTGCACGCCGCTGTTTTGAGTGACATTGACGCTGACGTTTCGGCTGCCGGCGGCGAGTGACTCGCGGATCATCACGCCGATCTCCGGCCCGGTGCCGCTGGTGCCGCCGGTAGCTTCGAGGGTGTCCACGCGGGCGGTGATTGCGCCGTTACCGGTGAGTTGCTGATAGGTAAAGCGGAAGGCGTCCGCGCTGCCTCCGATGTTGGCTCCGCCACTGATCACCTTGAACGTGCTGCCGTTCAGTGCCGAGGCACCCGACTGCGTGGCGACCGTGCCGATGTCGAGGCTGAGCCACGGTGCGGGAATCGGCGTGCTCGGGAGCGTCGCCGCCATCGCCACGGCACTCGGATTGATACTCTCGGTGCCGAGGTTGATCCCCACCACGCGATAGTAGTACTCGGTCTGGGTGGCGAGGCCGAACTGTGTGTAGCTCGTCACATTCGCGCCGACCGTGCCCACGCTGGTGAAGGTGGTGGCGTCGGTGGAGCGTTCAATGCGGTAGCCGTTGTCGCCGCTGATGTCGGCCCAGGTGACGGTGACGCTGGTCGCGGTCGCGCTGATGCCGAGCCCGCTGACCGTGGCGAGCCGGGTGAAGCCGTCGATGGTCTGGGGTGTGCCGTCGCCGAGGCTGGAGAGTGGCGTCACACGGAAACGGTACTGTACACCCGTCGTGAGCCCGTTCGAGGTGTAGCTCGGAATGTTCTTGCCGACGTTGGCGACTGTCTGGTAATTGGCTCCGCCGTCGGTGGAGCGTTCGACGCGGAAGCCGGTTTCGCCGTCCGTGTCGAGCCAGTCGAGCACGATCGCGCTGGTGCTGTAAGCGGTGACTTCGAGCGAGCGCACCGCCGAGGGGCGATTGGTGATCTCGACCGGAGCCGTGGCGTCGGAGCGTCCGCCGGCGCTGGTGGCCCGCACGCGATACCAGTAGGTCTGCGAGCCGAGCGGGTTGCTGTCGCTGTAGCTGGTCGTGAAGGCGGTGGAGCCGAGCGGGATAAAGCTGTGGCCGCCGTCCTGCGATCGCTCGATGGAGTAGCCGGCGGCACCGCTCACGGCATCCCAGGAGAGCGATACCGCGTTGCCCGTGCCGAGCGTGGCACTCAGATTCGCCGGGGCAGCCAGCGAGCCGTTGGTCGTCTCGTACGGGTCGCTGAAGCCGGTGATCGACAGGTTCGTGAACGTCGCGTCGTTGACATCGTCGATCAAATTCGTCTCTTCGTCTTCGTGCGACGTGACAGCCAGGCCGACGTAGAAGGTGCTGCCCAGTGTGATCGTCCGTGTCGTCTGGGTGGTCCAGGAGGTGCCGTTGGTCGACCACTGCGAAGTGATGCTGTTGCCGCTTTTGATCAGTCGCACCCAGCGAGGGGTAAAGGTGGTGCTCCCGCCGCCCGAGGAGGAGGAACTGCCGCCGGTGTTGGTGCGGTAGACGGTCTGCGAGCCCTGGCCATACTGCATGAAGCTCGAGATATGCCGACTGTTGGCGTCGAGGCTCTCGCGGATCATCACGCCCGCTTTGGCATTGTTGTCGGTATTGTCCATGCCAGTCACGCGGGCCGTGATGGTGCCGTCGCCGGTGAGAGCGCGGTAGGCATACTGGAACTGATCCGAGGTGCCCCAGATGTCCTGCCCGGAGCCGCTGACGGTCCAGGTGCCGGTCGCGGAATCGTACGCGGTGCTGCCGGTGTTCCACATCAGGCCGACATTCGCCGTTTGGAATCCTTCAGGGGCACCTTCCTTCACGGTGACGTCGTACTGTCCGATGTCGGAATAGTTTCCTTTGCCCATCACGAAGGCGTAGTAGGTCCCCGCGGGGAGCGTCATGGTGATGGTCTGGCCATTGGCGACGGTATCGGCGACGGCGAGGATATTGTTGCCCGCGTCGCGGACCTGCAGAATCGCATCAAGGCCGCTCGGCACATCGGGGGCAACCGTGACCGCCACGCGGCCGCCCGTGCTGGTGAACGAGTAAGCGTCGATGTCGGTGAGCCGCTCGATGATGCCGCGGGCGGACTGGACATCGTCTGCGGTGGTCATCGCGACGGCACTGCCGACCGTGTTGCCCACATCGTCGGGGCGGTAGCCATCGCCGCCGTAGTTGTCGAGATCATTGGTGATGGTGGCGATATCGTCCTGCAGACTGCTGGCGTTGGAGGTGTGGCCGATGCTCCACTTCTTGACGGTGCCATTGAAGTCGACTCCCATGAGGTAGCCGCGGAGCGGCTCGACGGCACTGATGTAGTCTGCGGTCTCGACGCCGAGGTTGTTGAAGGCGCTCTGGTGCGAATTGCCGAAGTTGTGGCCGATTTCGTGCGCAATACCGCTGAAGCGGCCGCGGGCGTCGCTGGCCTGGTTGTAGCTTTCCGAGGTGCTGTTGGGGAAGACGTTGACGTAGCTGTAGCCGCCGCTGACGCTGTTGCTGCTGACGTGCCAGACTTTGGGCCGGGCCGCAGTGAAGATGGTGGTGACGTTGACGTTGAAGGGTGCGAAGTAGACGGAGATCTGCCGCCACGCTTCGGTGATGTCGGCCTGCTCCTGTGCGTTAAAGGTGGTGGGGTTACCATCGCGGTCGTACGGAGTGAACGTGGTCCCCGCGCTGGTGTCGCCGTCGAAGTCCAGGAAGATATCCGCTGGGGCACTCGGGAAGCTGTTGAGAATCGGCATACCGTTGGCGAGATTGGCGGGAGTGACGCGGTCTTCGAGCAGTTCGAACGCGAGCGGGCGGAGTCGGCGCATGGAATGGAATCCGAAGGGAGAAGAGGTATTGTCTAAAGGTAGTTTAGATGCTGGTGAATTGCCAGACGTTCCCGAAAGCGCAAGTCGAATAGTCTTCGCGCCTGATGTGAATTAGTTTGGGCGTCAACTCAATGCACATCGTGGATATCCTCTCGGCGGAATTTTGTTGCATAAGGACTCGCAATCTGTTGCAATGCTGACAACCCCAATCCGAGGTGTGCGATGCGTTTCTCCAGCATGATCCAGATTTTGGCGGCGGCGTTCTTTGTGATCGTCAGCTGCGGCATGGTACCGACCGCGCAGCAAAAGGTCAGAGAAGCGGCCAAACGGTCCAGCAGTACCAACAATCTCAAACAGATCGGCTTGGGGTTCCAAGTCCACAACGACGACTTCAACGCGCTGCCATACAACGGGGGCCATCCCGATCCAGCCGAACTCGCCAAGCTCAACTGGGGCTGGCACACGCCAATTCTCGCGAATTGCGGTACCTGGGCGACGCAGATTCTGCCCTACATGGAGCAGGATCCGCTCTACCGCAACAATACGCCAAAAGCCAAATCGACCGCGCTGCCGGAATATTTCACCGACCCCCGCAACAATCTGTTCTGGCATGTCACCATCAAGAACTACAACTGCCCCGGCCGCGGCCGCGCAGGCTTCAAGACCAAGGGCGACTTCCCCGGCGTCGTGACCGACTACGCGATCAATGTCTTCGTCAACGACTCGCCGACCAGCTACAACAGCTTAGGATTCGCCACCAGTGGTGGACTCGCCATCGCCAAGCAAAGCAAAATGACTGTTCAAGGCATTCCGGACGGCTCGTCGAACACGATCCTCGCCGGTGGCAAAGCGCTTTCACCCGCTGCTTTCAAAAACAACAAAGGCGAACTCTGGGACTGCGGCATCTTCAGCCCCGGCGACTATATCGCGGCCAAGGAGAAGTCCGTCGTCAAAGGCACTGGCACCGGTCGCGGGCACATCGTCAGTGCCAAAGCCCCGGACAAGGATTCCAAAACCCGCGTGGCGGGCGTGCCGTGGATGTATCAGGATTCCGAACTCGCCGGCGACAAGATTCCCGATTACGCCATGGATTGGGGCGGCCCGTTCGAGGGCGGCGTGCTCTTCATGTTCGGCGACGGCACCGTCCGCACCATCAGCTACAAAAGCCGCGGCACGGTCAACTTCGCACGCATGCTCTACCCCAGCGACGGGCGGGTCGTGACTTTCGATTGATTCACATCACCCCGCCTGCGGCATGCAGATCTGCTCCAGCAGCTTCTCGCATTTCGACTGAATCAGGTCGGCGAGGTTGGGCAGCGGGGTGCCTGCGGGAAGGCTTTCCCGCACGCTCGCCAGCCAGCGCGGGAAGCTGTACAGCGTGGCGAGTGCATCGAGGCTCACCGCTTCCAGCCGGGCGTGGTGGCCCTTCTTCTCGGCGTCGGTCCAGGCGGCTTTGCTCTTGCCGGTCAGGCTGAGATCGTCTTCGGGCCGCAGCACGATGAGGTGATCGACGATGGTCGGCGTCTGGTCCATGACGCTGAGCTTGATTTCGAGGTCTTTGGGTTTGCCGGGTCCGCGGGCGAGGAAGAGCCCGACGCCGACTTTCCAGGGCTGCCCGTCTTTGCAGGCCCAGTGAGCGAGCGAGACGATGCCATAGGTCGGGTGTTCGCCGAAGGTCCATTCGGGGACGACGTGCTGCAGGCGCCAGGGGCCGACCTTGACGCCGTGCTCGTGGCAGACGCCGAGGAACGAGCCGAGCCCGGCCTGGAGTTCGCGGGTGGCACCGGTGAGTGCACCGTCGGGCTCGAGCTTGCGACGTGCGGCACGATACTCGATGTCCCACAGATCCGCGAGCGTGGAGTTGGACAGGCTTGTTAGCCGCGACCCGGAGTCTTCGGAGGGGAGCGCGGGCTGGCGCGCTCCGCTGCGCAAAGCCTCCGCGTCGCGGCTAACCGAATCCTCTCGGATAATATCCACGTTCTTCACATGCGGCAGTTCGCGACCCAGCAGGGCATCGGCACGCGTCAGGATCACATCGTCCATCATCGCCTCCGCCACATTCGCACGCCGTGGCAGTTCCTCGCTGACACTGTCGAGCACCATGTGATCGAAGAGATGCCGAAACTGCTGCAGCATGTCGCGAAGGGTGGGCTCGCTCCGGGCGACGCGGGTGATCTGCTCGTCGCTGAACGGATGGATGTCGGTCAGTTCTTCGGCGTTGGGCAATTCGTCGAGCATGGGCCGCAGGCGGGATTCGACGACACGGCGCACGAGTTCGGCAGCCGGGACTTCGAGCCGCACGGCTTTCACCGTGCCATGCTGCGGAATGTGCACGGGGTTGTTCAGCCGGTCCTGGATGTAGCCGTCGAGGCTGGGGACGAAGCGATTCCACAGCCCGCGCTCGGCGAAGATCAGCACGCACAGGCCATCGACCTGATGCATCACCTGCACGATGCCCGCGAAGAACGCTTCCGCGATGCGGTGGACATCGTCGGTGCGGCGGGCCAGGAGCAGATCCTCAAGCTGATCGAACGCGACCACGACCGGCGCCCGCAGCCCGCGGAACAGCTCCATGAGCACCTTGAAGAGAGCCAGCACGAGGTCCTGCCGCGTGGGGCGGATCTGAAACTCGATTTCGGCGAAGCCGTTGGTAAGGAAGTTGGCGATGTCGGCTTCGTCGCGCAGCAGCACCGCCTTGGCGAAGCCCTGATAGATGGCCCGGCGCATGTGACCGTGGGTGTTGTGCGTCTCGCTTTTTATGACGTACGCACAGAGGAGTTCGTAGGCCTTGGCCGGTGTGAGTCCCGCGTCAGCAAGCGCCTGCGGCAGCGGCGTGGGCATACGGCTGACATTAGCCACACCGGCCAGCGCCTCGGCGAGCCATTCGCAACGCTCGCCGGCCTGGGCGTGACCGATGCCCAGCTTGCGGGCCCAGCGACCGATCCCCGGAGGCGGGAAGAGATCGACCTTCTCCTCGCTGGTGAGTTCGCGGAGTGCCTTGCCGAGGTGACGGCGGACGAGTTGCTCGCCGACGTAGTCGAGTGGTCGCTGGCCCTTCTGCTGCCCGCCACCGAGGAGCGTATCGATGATCTGAAAGAGCAGGTATTCGAGGAAGTCGGTGTCTTTCTGATAGACGCCGGGAGTGACGAGAAGCTGCCACGGTCCACTGCCGCCGTGCTTGATACTGTGCAGCAGGTGTGTTTTGCCGGCGCCTTTGTTGCCGAGGATGGGCACGACTTCGCTGTGCGTGCCGGGGTCGTTGCGGTAGAGATCGATGATCGCCTGCAGCAGGTCGCGCTCTTCGCTGAAAAGTTCGGCGACGTGGAAGCGGGCGCAGACTTCGTCGTCCGGGTTGCGGGCGAAGTAGTTGCGGAACGGATTGCCGGCCCGTTTGAGCAGTTGCCGGGCTTCGCTGGTCAGCGGGCGGGTCATCGTGGTTGCGGTCATGGCAATCCTCTAAGCAAAGGCAGGTTCGGTGAATCGCGCCGGCACATGCGCACTCGCGTAGTACGCCACTTCGTGCCCCACAAGCAAGGCGAAGCTCGGCTCGGGCAGCGTGTAGAGCGGGCCGGTCCACGGATGCAGGTAGATGCGGCGGCCCGCCTGCAGCTTGCGGAGCGCATCGTGAAACGTACCCGGCGACGGCTTCGACGGAAGCGTGCGATAAAGCTCAGGCAGCGGGCAGTCTTCGCTGCGACTCGCCAGCGCACTCAGGATGTCCGCACAGAGATCGGGTTCGACTGCAATGCGTTTTGCACTCACCCGCGGCAGCACGGCGTCGAGCGTGGCCCGCAGTCCGCTGAGGTTCTCGGCCATCTCCGACGTCCGCTGGAGCAACTCGTCGACTTGGCTTTGCCGCTGCTCCAGCACTCGGACCAGGTCTTCGAGCACGGCTTTGGGGTTCTGCGATTCGAGCAGATGCGCGAGGCCCTGAGGCGTAATGGCGCAGCGTTCGACGCCGCCACTGGTCGGCGAGACCACGCGGCGGAGCAGGTGATCATCAAGGGCCCGGCGGGCCGCGGCTTTGGCGAGGGTGGTATTCGGAAAGAGGCCGGGTTCGGCCTTGAGCGCGACGATCGGCACGCCCGCC
>JBGSSZ010000501.1:0-3035 GCA_041736785.1 Limnoglobus sp. | reverse complement strand
AGGTCCAGGAATTCGATGATGTTCCGCGAACACTCTGTCATGGCCCGGCGACTCCTGTCGTGTGGCGAACGTGCTGGTGAATCAACACTTCTACCACCGCAAAGCCGCCGAGCCTTCAACTCAGTGAGAAATACGGGTTAGGAACGGGGTTGGAGGCCGTGCGGTTCTTGCGGGCCTTGCCGCGGGGTCATGTCAAAGTCATCTCCTGGGTGGTGCCAGCCGGCCGTGGATTGCGATTGAGCCAGCGCGAAGACAGGCACGGCGTCGCGGTCGGCGGCGTGCAGCGGTTGCGCGTGCTGGAAGAACTGGCCCGGCACGCTCGCAGTCTGCAGGTCTTCGCCGACGCCGCCAGTCACACCAGCACCTGGGTGCTTGACTGCGGGCCGGCCCAGTTTCATCTCGTGCTCAGTCCGGAAGTCTGGCGCGGTTTTTCCGGCGAAGGACAGGCGCTGTCAAGCCTCCGAACTCGATCGTGGTCCCAAGTGCTGGCAACCGTGCAGGCCGAGCCCTGCTGGCAATCGCGAGTTGACGCCGGAGTAATCGCCAGAAGCTACGAGTTGAAAGAGCCGCTCGTGAGCGTGCCACGAAACGCAACCCGCCCGTTGTTATTCAATACTAAATCGTTGAAGTAGCTGAAGTTGACCCCCGTGCCGAGATTGGGCCCCAAGCTGGTGTCCCCGGTGCGGGCTACAGCCGCGATGGTGCCGCCGACATTGGTAAAGATGCCAGCGTTGTTAACCGGCGGGCCCGGGCCCATGAGGAAGCTGAAAAACGCCACCTGTCCGGCCCCGTTCAATACGGGGGGTGTTGAAGAGACTGAAGGTCACGCCTGGGCCGAGATTGGGCCCCGGCCCAACGTCCCCCTTGCGGGCCACGATCGTCGTAGTGCCGCCGACGTTGGTGAAGATCCCAGCGTCGTTTGAGCTGTTCACCCCTATGCCCCCCAAGGAGGCGATAAACGCCACCTGCCCGGCACCGTTCAACACGGGGGGTTGAAGAGGCCGTTGGATCTCACATCGGGGCCGAGATTGGGCCCCGGCCCGGCGTCCCCGGTGCGGAAGCCCAAAGTACTGAAATTCACTCCTGTGCCGAGATTCGGCCCGAAGCCCAAGCTCGTTCCAGTGTCACCGGTCAACGCGATTGTGTTGTACTGCGTCTGCGCGTACGCGCGGCCCGCGAATGGCTCGCCGAGACAGGCAAGAGCCATCGCACATAGCCAGCGCATGGCATAGTTGTTCTTTTCTTGATGGAGCAATGATGTTCCCTTTCCTGCCTGTCCCAAAATAATTGTATGAATCTTCCCAATGCGATGAAGCCGTCGGCACGATCACCTGCGTGGGTCGCTATCTCAAACGTCAATGCCCGACTGCAAAGATCATTCTTGCCGACCTGTACGGATCGCGGCTCGCCCACTTCGTCGATTCGCGACATGCCGATCATGTCGCTTCGTACCAGGTCGCGAGCATCGGCGGCAGCGAAGTCATTGGCAACCTGGATCTGAGTGTCATCGACGGCGCGGAGGTGGTTCCAATGACGGATCGTTCGCCATGGCACGGCGACTGATCAAGGAACAGGGCTTGCTGGTCGGCGGATCGTCAGGCACCGCGGTCGTGGCGGCGCTTCGCATCGCAAGCCGCGACGACATCGACGGACACGTCGTCGCGGTGCTTGCTGATTCGTGGGATCGGCACTGGTCCAAGCCGTGGATGGCGGACTGAAAGCGAAGCGATCTCTTCACAAGACTAACACTGCACCACTTCGATCATGCTGTCTGAAATGCAAAACCGGGCCATCACCGAAATCGCCCGCGTGACAGCCTTGCTGATAATTATCTGCATCATGACCTCTTCCGGCGGCGGTGCTTCATGTGTATTATGAGGCGGTTTTTCAAGCGCACCCGCAAATTCCTACATAAGACATGAACCACAAGCAGAAGCCACGATGCGATTTACTTTTTTGCTCTTGTTGACAACGTCGCCACTCGTCCGCGCAGATCATTACGAGATTTTCCTCGTCGCCGGACAGTCGAATTGCGATGGCCGCGGACATGCGAAAGACCTCACGGGGCCGCTGGCGACGTGGGCGAAGCCCCAGGTGGACGTGACGATTGCCTACTCCTGCTCCTCCCTGCGCGGGCCGGTCCTGACGAGCAAAGGTTTCAAACCACTGCAGCCCGGATGGAGCGTTGCACCGGGGAAGAACAGGCCCGCGAAACTGCCGAGCAGCACGTTCGGGCCGGAGGTCGCCTTCGGTCGCGGAATAGCGGATCATCTGAAGGGGAAGAACGTCGCCCTCATCAAGTTCGCCGAAGGAGGCACCAGTCTGGCGAAGGATTGGAACCCGGAGGCAAAAGACCGGCTGTACGCCGCGTGCCTCGTCTTCACCCGCAAGTCGCTCCAGGACCTGAAAGACAAGAATCACACTTACACCCTCCGCGGCATGATCTGGCACCAGGGAGAGAGCGACGCGGGCCTGACTGCAGCCGAGTACGAGAAGTTGCTCACTTCATTCATCGGCCGTCTGCGAAAAGACCTTGAAGCTCCCGAACTGCCGATCGGCATTGGCGAGGTCTTTGACAATGGCAAACGTGACAGCGTCAGGGCGGCTCAGAAAGCTGTCGCGGAGAAGCTGCCTGGAGCGTTTTTCGTCTCGGCTGAGGGACTGAAAACGAGCGACAAGGGCACGCACTTTGACGCCGCCAGCCAGATCATCCTCGGCGAACGGTTCGCGGCGGGCATGACAAAAGTGCTCGGTCAGCGGTGAAGGGTCCTCGGGCATCGGACAGCATGGATCAGGCAATGATCTCCTTCACCACTTGGCCCGCGACATCCGTCAGTCGGAAATCGCGGCCAGCGTAGCGGTAGGTCAGCTTTGTATGATCGAAGCCGAGGAGGTGCAGCATCGTGGCATGCAGGTCGTGGACGTGGACGCGTTTTTCGACCGCCTTGTAGCCGAAGTCGTCGGTGGCACCGTGGGCGATTCCGCCTTTGACGCCGCCGCCGGCGAGGACGATGCTGAAGCCCCAGTTGTTGTGG
>JBGSSZ010000475.1:0-9002 GCA_041736785.1 Limnoglobus sp. | reverse complement strand
AGGTGCCTTCACGCTCATTCCCTCGGGCAGGGACACTTCGCTGCTGAATCCGCACGTGACGGCGACGGCGTGCAGATCGTCGATCAACTCCGCAGCCGTCGCATATCGGCGCGTCGCGTCTTTCGCCATCATTTTCGCCAGCACCGCGGCCAGCGAATCGGGCACCTCGGGATTGAGATCACGCGGGTCACGTGGGGATTCGTGCTGGTGCGACTGCAGCTTCTTCGCTGCGGTCCCCTCGGGCACCGGGGGGATGCCGGTCAACGCGTGGTAGAACGTGCAGCCGAGGCTGTAGATGTCGCTGCGAATATCGGCCCGTCGCGGATCGAGGGCCTGCTCGGGACTGATGTAATCGAAGGTACCGAGCGTCACGCCGGACTGAGTGACACCGCCAGCATTGCTCAGATGCCGGGCCAGCCCCATGTCCACGATCTTCGCCTGACCTTCGAGCGTGATCAGGATGTTGCTCGGCTTGATGTCGCGATGCACGACGCCACGCTCATCGGCGTGCTGTAGACCCAACGCGACCTGCAGCAGGTAGCGCACCGCGAGCGCAGGGCTCAGTCGAGGTTGCATGACCACACGCAGGTTTTCCCCAGCGACAAACTCGAATGCGATGAAGTGCAGGCCGCGGTCCTCGCCGCAGAAGTAGACGCGGGCGATATGGTCACTGTCGAGTCGGGCCGCGGAGCGGGCCTCCTGCTTGAAGCGGCTGACCGACTCCGGGTCGCGTGCTGTCTCGGGCGGAAGGATCTTCAGCGCGACGATCCGGCCCAATTCCAGATCGCGAGCTTTCAGCACTGTGGCCATGCCGCCGCGGCCAATGGTTTCGAGCAGTTCAAAGTGGCCGAGCGTTTCACCCGGCTGCAGGGCTGGTGCAGTCGGTGAGCTGCCGCCGATTACAGTCGGACGATCGTCAGGATGGACCGGCGCGCCGGCGATCAGATTGACGATCGAGCTGTCGTCAACAGACTTGCGACCCGTCGTGAACTCACCGGTCGACCCCGTCCCTGTGGCTGTCGGCAGCATAGTGATCCGCTGGATATGACACTCCAGTTTAGCGTGCCGTGCCGGGCTGTGTCAAACAGAAAGCATGTTGGATGTGCTTCAATATCCCGCAGATTGGAGTATTTGTCCGCGGATGTGATCGAACGTTACGCGAGTCGTTTTCGCCGAGATCGGCATCAGTGCAAAAACGCGCAACAAAAAACCGGACGCAGGGCGACTGGCGCACCTGCGTCCGGTTTGTCAAACTGAAGTCGATTACTCTTCGGCACCAACGGCCTTGCCGATGGCGTCGCCGGTAATCTTGATGTTCATCTTGATTGCCTTGCCATCCACCTTGCTGCTCATTTTCTGCAGGTCGGCGATGATGGACTTGGCCTGGGGAGCCTGCATGCCGATGATCGGCAGGAAGACGCGGGCCTTGTCGAGGGTTTCCTTGACTGTCGCACCGAAGTCATCTGCACTGTCGGTGTTCTTCATGTTGAGAGCCATTTCCATGCTGATGTCACCGGTGACGCGGAGTGTCATTGAGGAGCTCACCATGTTTTCCAGTTGCTTCTTGAGCTTCTCGACATCGTCGAAGACCGGGTTCGGCGGGATGTCGCCGACTTTGCCAGCCATACCGCAAAAGAACAGGCTGGCCTTCTCGTCCATCGCGTTGACAAGCTCTGCGAGTTCGGGCTTGATAGTGGCCTTCGACTTGCTGTCGGCAGCCTTGACGCCAGCCATGACAATCTTCTTGTCAGTGGCGAGCAGGATCGTCTTGTCGTCCGCCATGGTGGCGTAGAGCGGCTCGGGGATCTTCTCAGCGACGATCTTCACGAGCTTGGTATCACCTTCCTTGACGATGCTGACCTTGTCACCGTCTTTCTGGATGGCCTTGTCGACAGCCTCAAAGATCTTGGTGGGGTCGAATTTGCCGCGAAGAATGATCAGACCGTGCATGTCGTTCTGGTCTTCGCCCCAGAGGCCACCACTCAGGGTGTCGATATCCTTGAGCGGATCGAGACCGAGAGTCTTCATCATTTCCTGAGCGTCTTTGCCTTCCATCGCCTGCTTGATCTGATTCAGGGCATACTTCTTGACGATGTCCGAGGAGAGGATCTGCTTGATGTTGAGCTTGAAGACTTGAGTGGATTCTGCGGGCCAAAGGGCATCGACCTTGGTGGAATCGCTTGCGCCCGGTGCGGGGGCCGCGGCGGAAGCTGTGGTGACGGCGAAAGCCGTCAGCGCGGCAGCAAACAGGCTGCGCAGTTTCATGAGTTCTCTCCAGAAATAGGGTGCCGCTGGCGGTTGACCACGATGGCGACCGCTCGCGTTCACAGGGTTACCCATCCATGGGGGTGTGGGTTTCAGGGAACAGTGTATGATTTCTGTCCCGCAATTCCGCACTGTGCAATTGCCTGCTCTTTTGCGGCTTTGCAGCTCGTTCAGTGCCAGTTCACGCCGTTGTCGGTCCAATCGGCGTGGAGCGTGCGACCGCTGACATCGGGATGCCCGATCAGCCACTTGGCGAAGTCCGCGACGACGATCCGCTCAATGGCACGTTGGAGAGGCCGTGCCCCGTAGCGGGCATCGAAGCCGGCCGCGGCAATGTGATCCACCAGCGATTCGCTCCACTGCACACTCAGTCCGCGGTTGGCGATCCCGTCGCGCTCGAGGATCGCGTCGAGCTCGCGCTTTGCGATGAGCTTGACCGAACCAGCCTGCAGCGGCCCAAAGGCCACAACCGCGTCCATGCGATTGAAAAACTCGGGGCGGAAGAACTTCATGGCCGCACCGGTGTAGTCGGTGGCACGCGTCTCGGCGTCAAAACCCACGGCTCCCGTGCGACGGGCACCCAGGTTCGAGGTCATCAGGATGATCGCACTGCGGAAATTGGTCTCGCGGCCATAAGGGTCCGTGATGCGTCCTTCGTCGAGCACACCCATGAGCGCGTCGAACACGCCATCTGCGGCTTTCTCAATTTCATCGAGCAGCAGCACGCAGAAAGGGCGCTGGCGCACGCGGCGGATCAGTTCGCCCGGTTCACCATCGCTGGAGCCGAGGAGCCGATCGACGGCGTCGAAGCCTCCGAATTCGCTCATGTCGAACCGCAGCAATCGTGGCGACTCGCCGGGTTTCTTTGGTGTGCGACTGTGTCCAAAGAAATAGTCAGCCAGACACTGAGCCAGGAACGTCTTCCCCACACCGGTCGGGCCGCAGAAAAGCTGCACGCTCAGTGGCCGCTTGGGATCGTTCAGCCCGGCCTTGACCGTCATCACCATGTCCGCCGCTGCGTCCGCCGCCGCAGGCTGATCGATCACGCGAGTCGCAAACCACTCACGCACGTCGTCGCGCTTGAGCGGCAGGTCATCGTTCAAAAACAGTTCGGGTAGACCCGTGCGGTCGCGGAAACGGTTGACGGCAGCGTCGGGGCCCACTGACTTTTCACTTTTCCTCGCGGCACCGGCAATCAGATCGCGGGCGAAACTCGACGCCGGGCCGGGGAACGCCGCGTAGGGCTGGAAGCGGCGGAAGAGCCTCACCACGCGCTCCCCCGTGCCGCGGAGAACTTCGATCGAATGCCCGCTTGCCGCGACTTCAAGCTGGCGGTCGATAACTCTCAGTGCCCGCGAGCGATCAAATGCTTCGACACGCACAACCTGGAACAGATCGGCAAAGCCGGGCAGCAGTCGGCGGCAAGCGTCGAGTTCGGCGGGCGTGGCCTCCGCAACCATGCGAAGCTCTCCGCGGGCGAGATAGGGCATCACAAACGCAGCGAGGCTGTCGGTCGGCCCGCGTCCGCCACGCTGAACGAGATCGAGCAGACGCTCCGTGCACAGCACGCCGGAGATCTCACCGAGTTCGGCGATGAGCGTCTCGACGCGTTCCTCCCACTGCCCGAGATACTTCATCCCGGCGATCAGGCGTCCGCCGCTGCTGAGCCAGTATCGCCGGGGCTTCGGTCCATCACGATCGACGTCCACAGCAGCTTCCTGATGTTCCGCGACCTTGACGGCGTCGACCATGAGCGTGGTCTTGCCGACGCCGCTGTCCCCGACGAGGAGCACGTTGCTCTTCTCGCGGACGAGCTTGATTGCCAAGTTTGCAACCTCAGCCTCTCGCTCCCAGGAGCGTGCGTAACCGGCCCGGACGGAGCGCTCCGCCAGCGGTTCGGCCACCTGCTTGAGCGTCGGCGGCTGCACGCGGTCTTCCACCCGGGCCCGGAGGTTCCGCGGGAGCCGAACCGGGAGCGAGATCAGTTCCACGCCAGGCGGCGGCAGATAGCGACCAAGCTCCTCCGGCGTCAGCCCACTCAATTTCTGCTGCACATAACGCTCAATCAGCGACGGCAATTCACCCGCGTGTGTGTAGTCGAAGCGGATGTCGAGCAGCGGAAGCTCCGCCGTTGGCTGACCGCTGGCGCGAGTGCCAAGCACGCAGAGCACCCGCAGGCTGATCGCCTTCTCGCAGGGTTGGATGCGGGAGCCGTCGCGATATTCGGGCCGCACCGCGATCACCTGCCAGATCAACGCGGGCTCAAGAAAATCCGGCGCATCCGCAAAGGAATGCTCCTTATGGAACCAGAGGAGGTAGTCTTTGAGTTGCTGCTTCACTGCCGTGGCAGTGTTGCCAAACGCGACCGCTTCGCTGTCGAGTGCAAAGCCCGTGCAGCCCGCTGCAGCGTCGCGGCACATCAGCACGGAATAGCGGTGTGTGGGCATCTCAAGCTCGCGGCAGGGCGGTGAGGATGAAATTGCGGATCGACTCCGCAGTGGTGCCGATCAGCCCGGTTCGCAGATCGACCATCGGCTTGTCTACGGGATAGAGTCTCAGGATCGGCTCGAAGTGGACAAACGCTGGCGGCGTGAGCGAATCGGTGAGGAGCACACGCACAGGATGAACATTGCCGGTCTTCGGGATGAGCAAGTGTGTGCCGGTTTCGCGCAGCGCAAGCGGCCGGGCGTGAAGCCCTTTCAGTTCGATCACCGAATCGGTAGCTGCGAACTCGCCGACGACGGCTTTGCATTCCACGCCCAAGTCTTCACGAAGCCCATGCCAGAGCGCGATATACACCGCGAGGATTGCTTCTCGACCCGTGCCTGGCAGCGAACGCATCCACAGATAGACCGGCCTGGCGTCCAGCGGCGCAGTCTCCATCAGGCTCAGCAGGGCAAGCTCGTTTTCGAGGTCCTGCACTTCGCTGTCGCCGGGAAGGGGCACGGCCTGCTCGAAGAGTTCGTCGAGGGCTTCTTCCATCATCAACGCCGCAGACACGGAACGATCAGGTTGATTCCAAGGACTGTTCCAAGCATTGGAGGCATATTTCTTCACGCGGTATCGGGTTTTCTTCCCCACCGCTCCGGGCTGCACATTCTCAAATCGAATGTTCCGCTGTGACTCTTGGTTGGCTTCGATGTCGTCAAGCTTCGCTGCAATCGCGACTGCACGCTCCTTGAGCGAAAAATAGCGTTCCTGCTCGGCGGTGACCTGACCCGTCACAACGGCCTCCGCGGGGCGGGCGAGCAGGATACGTTCGTTGACGCGATCCAGTGCATCGCGGCAGCGGTCGATACGTTCTTCCAGCGGCGCGTCGCTGACAATGTTCACACGCTCGGCCCAGCCGGGAGCGGTGACATCGACCGCCAGCCGATCGCCGTCAGTCCGCACATTCACAATGGTGAGATCACCCGGCTTGATGGCGGCCAGCATCGTGGCAGCGGGGCGGGTCAGCTCGCGCTCGACAGCCCGCTTCATGGCACGGGCACCGAGTGCGGGGTCGTGGCCCGCATCGACTACACGCTCGAGAGCTTCGGGGGCCACGGTGAGCACGCACTGCCGCTGCTGGAACCCCTCGCGGGCCAGGACATCGTTGACCAGCCGCTCGGCGATGCTCCTCATTTCGCCGCGGACGAGCTTGTGGAACGGGATGACGCGGTCGAGCCGGTTGAAGAATTCCGGGCGGAAGAACTTCTCCGCGGCGCGGAGGTATGCCGCACTGGTGTCGGTCGCGGGCTTCAATCCCAGGCGGCTCTCGGCATCGCGCACACCGAGGTTCGATGTCAGCAGGATGATCGCATTCGTGAAATCCGCGGTGCGGCCGAGTGCATCGGTCATGCGACCTTCGCCCAGCACCTGCAGCAGCACGTCATGGACTTCGCCGTCGGCTTTCTCGACTTCATCGAGCAGCAGCACGCAGAACGGCTGTCGGCGGACGGCAGTGGTGAGGAGCCCGTCGGGCTGGTCGAAGGTGCCGACGAGCCGGGCCGCGGAGCCTGGCGTGTTGAACTCGTTCAGGTCGAAGCGCACGAGTCGGTCGGCGTCGCCGAACAACACACGGGCCGCGGCTTTGGCCGTCTCGGTTTTGCCCACACCCGTGGAGCCCAGGAAAAGGAACGATGCCAACGGTCGGTGCGGATCATTGAGCCGGGCCTTGGCGATGCTGATCACATCGGCGAGGGCATCGACAGCCTCGGCCTGACCGATGATCTGCGCCGCAAGCTGTTTGCGGACTTCGTCGCGGTCGAGGCGGCGGTTCGGATCGAGGAAGTCGAGCGAGAGCCCACTGCGGGCGACGGTGTCGTGCAGAACATCTTCGCGGTGGATCTCGGGGCGGTCGACGACGTTGACAGTGTCATCGCGTGATTTCGCGGCACGGATGGCGAGCCGGGTGAGCACAGCGACAGCCTTGCCGGGAAACGCCGCGGAGCGTTCGTAGCGCCGCTGGAGATCAATGACAGTCGGCTGCACGCCGAGTCCGAAGCTGACGCCATGGCGACCTTCGAGACGCCGTTCGACCGCAGTCAGGATGCGGGCATTCTCGATCGCCGACGGCTCCGCGACCGGCAGGATGTGGAAGAGATCAGCGAAGCCGCGGTCACGCTCACGCAGCACGCGTAGTTGCTCAGGCGTGATTTCCGCCACCACGCGGATCGTGCGATCCTCCAGATAGGGCTTCAGCACCATGGCGGCGCTCAGCGTCGAATTCGACGACATCCCGGCGAGGAACAGGCCGACGAGATCGTCGAAGTAGAGCGTGTGATGCCGCTTGCGGGCATGCTTGATGATCGCGAGAAGGCGGGCCTCCCACTGCCCGACAAACGACATGCCCGAGATCAACCGCTGCGGCGAGATCAGCCACACTTGCCCCTGTTTGCGTTTGGCTTCGGGCAACCGGTTGGCGATCATCTGGAAGATGCACTCGTGCAGGATTGCGGTCTTGCCGCACTGCCGCGGGCCGACCATCAGCACGGGCCTCAGTTCCGGTGCGGTCATCTGTTTCGCAAGATCGCTCACGTCGGCGTCGCGGCGCGCGGCGCGGTCGAGTTCGTCGGGATAGAGCCAGTCGAGGCAGCGACCGACGCGGCGGAGTTCGGTCGCACCGTCGGGCATCTCACCGCCGCCCAACATCATGAACGGATTCAAGTCGCTCGCCTTGACTGGCATCCGCGTGCGGGAACTGAATTCGAGCGTGTGGATCCACGCCTTCCCCGTGAGAGTGACCTGCTGCGGCTGCACGTCTTCATCACAATCCGCGTCGCGCTCGGCTCTCCGCCAATACTCCTGCATCACCTCCTGAGCCCGATCGGCCAGCTTCTCACCGCGGGCGATCTCAAACCACACCTCCGGCGCCCCAGTGCAGAAGGCCACTTTCCGGCCCAAGTGCGGAAAGAGTACGAACAGCAGCCGCATCTGCACGCGGCGGCGCTTCAGTTCGATGGTCACCGTGTGACGGTGCGTCGTCACCGCCGGGGCAAACGTCATCGCGGCCAGGTCGTCGTGACGGTGCTGGCGGGCCAAGTCTTCGAAGCGACTGGTGAGTTCCCGCGTCATTTTGGCGTAGAGCAGATTCAGAGTAGCGTCGCTGCGTTCGGGTTCGGCGTGGAAGAGCGGCCGGGCGACATACGTCGCCTTCACTTGTGTGACCAGAATCGGAACGCGGAAGAGCAAGCGTCACTCCAGGACGATTTTCACGAGCCGCTGCCTGGCTGCGGTCTTCACGACCAACGCGAGTTTCTCGGCGAGCGTGCCGACCGCATTGATGATCGGCTCATCACATTCGCGGTCGCTGATGGCGCTAGCGTTGAAGATCCGCCGTGGCGGATCGTCGGGCAGCGCACCGCGGCGCGTGAGCTTCGCGTCGGGGCAGTGCCGCACGAGATCCTCTTCGAGCAGCTTGACCCAGACCGTCGGCCGCGGCGAGTCGCCGACTTTCGGAAACGCATGAATGCCCCCCTCCGCCGCGAAATGCAGGTGAGCACCTTTGCCAGTGATTCGCAGCCCGCAGCCGATCAGCCCTCCACGCGGCGCGAGCTTCCACTCCCGCTGCAGGTAGGGAGTCAGTGAATTGTCTTTGTCGACCAACGCGTCTTCATGCCAGAACTCCACGGCATCTGAAGTCAGCAGTTCTAGGGGAAACGGCTTGCAGAAACGGAAGTTGTCCTCTGGCAGTCGGTAGAGTACTTCGAGGATGACCAGCCCCAGCGACTCGGCGAGATTGCGATACGCGGCGGCATACTCGAGCAGGGTGATTGGGTCCTCGCTGAAAAACGCCAGGCTCACCGAGCCCGTGGGCGCAGTGCGGGCGTAAAGTCGCAACAGTAGCTGATCCCACGCGGCAGTTGCGGCATCGAGTCGCTGACGGAGGTCGGGCTGCTCCACGATGTCGTCGCTGTGGAACGCTTCGACCGCAGCGTCTTCAATCGCTTCCGACTCCGCCCGGAGTTCGCGGATCCAGTTCTGAATCTCGCGAACGCGGCCCAACTCGGTGAGCACCTGCTGCAGATGATTGCTCAGCGGCTTGCCGCGAGTCTGCTTTTTCAGAATCGATTTCTCGCTGATCTGGTGCTGCGTAATCTCGTTGATGAGTTCGCGGACGGCGGTGGATTGTTCGAGCACCTGATGCCAACGTCGGTTGTTGCGTGCCGCTTCCGCGAGCTTGCCAGCGGACGAGTTCGGCGTGTGCGTGATGGCTCGCTGGCCCTGCACCGGCTTGACTGCGATGTGGGCGTCGG
>JBGSSZ010000412.1:0-1895 GCA_041736785.1 Limnoglobus sp. | reverse complement strand
CCGGGTCGACCACGAACGGGGTGACACCGGCCAGCCCCAGATCGCGCCAGGTGCCCGCCACGGTCTCGATGATCGCCGAGGACGCCAGCATGCCGGTTTTGGCGGCCTGCAGCCCGATGTCGGTAGCCACCGCCTCGATCTGTCCGGCGATGACGGCGGTCGGAATCTCGTGAAAACCCCTGACGCCCAACGAGTTCTGCACGGTGACGGCTGTGACGGCGACCAGTGAGTGCACGCCGAGCAGAGCGAACGTGCGCATGTCCGCCTGGATCCCCGCACCGCCACCGGAGTCCGAACCGGCGATGGTCAGCACTCGCGGCGGCGTCTGGGCCGGCGGGGTCAGCGGCAGGAAGTTCACGCGCACGAGTGTTCCAGGGGGATGGTCAACGTCTCACTCCCTACGCCGGCATTACCCGGTCAGGTTCATCCGGTCGACGGCTCTAGCCGTCCTCTCAGCGCACTCAGGTGTGCGCTCCCGTGGTTGGTGATGCGGTTCCCACGCTAGCAGTGGGCCGGGAATACCGATTGGCTTGAGATGATTTGTATAGCTAACATATGCGTTATTGCGCCGCACGCGCCTGATGCCTGCTACTGACTGATTGCCCACGAAACGAGACGTGCCCCGTGACGACCGAGATGAAGCCGCCCCTTCACACCGAAACCGCCAATATCCGGCGACGGGTGTACCACGACCACCCGCGCTACAAGTGGGTCGTGCTGTCCAACACCACCCTGGGCATCCTGCTGGCGTCCATCAACGCCTCGATCGTGCTGATCTCGCTGCCGGCCATCTTCCGCGGCATCGGCCTCAACCCGCTCGCCCCCGGCAATGTCAGCTACTTGCTGTGGATGCTGATGGGCTATCTGGTGGTGACCGCCGTGCTGGTGGTGCCCTTCGGTCGGCTCGGCGACATGTTCGGCCGGGTGAAGATCTACAACATCGGGTTCGTCGTGTTCACCCTGGCCGCCGTCGCGCTGTCCTTCGACCCGTTCTACCTCGACGGCGGGGCGATCTGGCTGATCGCGTGGCGAGTCGTTCAGGGCATCGGCGGGGCGATGCTGATGGCGTCGTCCTCGGCCATCCTCACCGACGCGTTCCCGGCCAACCAGCGTGGCATGGCCCTGGGCGTCAATATGGTCGCGGCGGTCGCCGGCGGGTTCCTCGGTCTGCTTATCGGTGGCGTGCTCTCCGAGATCCACTGGCAGGCCATCTTCTGGGTCGGTGTGCCGATCGGCATCATCGGCACCATCTGGAGCGTGCGCTCACTGAAGGAGATGGGGGTCCGCAATCCCGGGCGGATGGACTGGGCCGGCACACTGACTTTCGGTGTGGGCCTTACGGTCTTGCTGATCGGCATCACCTACGGCATCCAGCCGTACGGCGATTCCACCACCGGGTGGACCAACCCGATGGTGCTCGGCTCGATCTTCGCGGGGCTGGCCCTGCTGGTGGCGTTCTGCTTCATCGAACTGCGGGTCGCGCAGCCCATGGTCGACATCCGGCTGTTCCGTTCGGCCGCCTTCGGCATGGGCAACCTAGCCGGGTTGATGTCCTCGGTGGGTCGCGGCGGGCTGCAGTTCATGCTCATCATCTGGTTGCAGGGTATCTGGCTTCCCCTGCACGGCTACAGCTTTGAGTCCACCCCGCTGTGGGCGGGCATCTATCTGCTGCCGGCCACCTTCGGGTTCCTGGCCGCCGCACCCATTGCCGGCTCACTGGCCGACCGGTTCGGGGCGCGGCCGTTCACCGTCGGCGGGATGATCCTGATGGCGCTGACATTCGTTGCGCTGCTGCTGATTCCGGTCAACTTCAACTACTGGGTCTTCGCCGTGCTGGTGTTTCTCAACGGCCTCGGCGGCGGCATCTTCACCGCACCCAACACCGCGGCCATCAT
>JBGSSZ010000396.1:0-6798 GCA_041736785.1 Limnoglobus sp. | reverse complement strand
GGCCTCTCGACGCTCGAACTCCGCATGTCCGCCGCCAGTGCCAACGCCCGCCAGCTTTCCGCGTGGTTGACGGCTCAGCCCGCCGTGCTGCGGGTCATCGATCCCGGCTTGGCGAACATGCTCTTCTTCGAGCTTCCCGGTGGCCGCGATAGCGTGAATGCATTCTTCCGTGCCGCACCCGGGCTGCCGTTCTGTCCATCACTCGGTCACCACGAGACGACGCTGAGTTATCCGTGGGGCACGTCGCACCGCGCGGTGGCCGAGGCGGAGAAGCTGCGACTCGGCATCACGCCTGGCCTGGTGCGCGTCTCCGTGGGCTGCGAGCCGTACGAGCAGTTGCAAGCACACTTCCAAGCGGCTCTCAAGAGTTGGTCGGGCTGAATTCCCACCTACAAATCACCGCACATTTCACTACTGTTCCATTGCAGTCGATTTGGTTTTGTTAGCCGGACGCGCAAGCGACGGGGCCAGCTCGATGACTTGTCCCATCGCTTGCGCGTCCGGCTAACAAAGCTGCATGACTCGACCATTACGCTTCCCTTGAATTCACTTCAAACTGAAAGGCACGGCACATGTCCGCTTCTCAATCGATCGTACGGCTGTACGGCATCGGCCTGACGCCCGGCAAGCTCCGGAACCTCCAGCGCATCAGCAACGCCAACGGCACGCTGACCATGGTCGCCACCGATCAGAACTCGTCGATGATCTCGATGATGAAGAAGGCGACGGGCAAGGAGCCGACCTACAACGAGATCAGCGACGCGAAAGTGATGCTGAGCCGGGCCCTTTCGCCGCACTGCTCGGGTCTGCTCGTCGATGGCTACTACGGCTACTGGAGCACAGTCGCCGCACAGGCAGTGCCCGCGAGCACGGGACTGCTCATCCGCGTCGAGAAGAGCGGTGCCGCCAAGAACGCAGCCGGGGCGCCTTGCGGTGAGGTCGAATCGGGCTGGGGCGTCGCCAAGATCAAGCGCTGCGGCGCCGACGCAGTCAAGCTGCTGGCGCAGTTCGAGCCGGAGGAGTTCGACAGTGCCGAGCGGAATTTCGCCTTCACCAAGCAGATGCACGACGAATGCGAGGAGCACGACATTCTTTTCCTGCTGGAGCCGATCCACTTTCCCTACGGGCACGAAGACGCCAAGACCGAGAGCGTGCTGAAGCGGAAAGCCACGACTGTGATCGAGAGTGCCCGCATCCTGAGCCGCTATTGCGATGTGTTCAAGGCGGAGTTTCCGGGCACGATCGGCGTGGAAAGCGATTCGCAGCTGCAGGACAACCTCAAGCGGCTCAACGATGAATGCCTCAAGCCGTGGGTGCTGCTCAGTGCGGGTGTGGACTATCCGCAATACAAGAAGCAGGTGGAGATGGCGATGAAAGCGGGGGCCAGCGGCATCCTCGGGGGTCGGGCCTTCTGGAAGGAATTCTTCACCTACACCACGCCCGCCGAACGGCAGAAGTTCGCCGAGACCGAATGCGTCAAGCGAGTGAACGAAATCGACGCGATCGTCAAGACCGGTACGCCGTGGTTCAAGAAGTACGGCTACACCATGGACGATCTCCAGCACTTCCGCGCCAGCGAAGGCTGGCACGCTCGCTACGGCGGCGGTGTCGCCGGCAAAGCCGCCGGCAGCGTCGACCCCAACGCCGTCTATTGATTCTCTAATAACGGACTCACGGCTCAGGTCTTTAATGAAAGACCTGAGCCGTGAGCCACAGGTGACGCTGGCAATTTCTACGCAACTCGTGATTCGCACTACTGCGGCGCGCGCCGTTCAGATAAAATTTCATCACTGCCTGTGATCTCTTCGACAAGCCAGACTCCCGAACAAGGGCCGGTCATGATCCGATATTCTCTCCCGCTGCTGCTCGTCGCGACGCTCCTCTACGCGGCCGACGTGTCCAAAGCTCCGGCATCGAAGACGACGGCGAAGCTGCAGTACAACCGCGACGTCCGCCCGATTCTCGCGGAGAACTGCTTCGCTTGCCATGGAGCCGACAGTGCCGCCCGCAAGGCGAAGCTGCGGCTCGACGTCCGCGAGGACGCCATCGAGCACGGCGCTCTGGTGTCGGGCAAGGCCAGCGAGAGTGAGTTGATCGCACGGATCATGCTGAACGTCGGCGACGATGACATCATGCCGCCGGCGAAGAGCCACAAGGTGCTGAAGCCGGAACAGAAGGAGATTTTGAAGAAGTGGGTCGAGCAAGGGGCGGAGTACGAGGCGCATTGGGCATTCATCCCGCCTAGCAACGCTCCTCGCGACCTTCGACCCATGCCAAAGGGCACGAATGACATTGATTATTTTGCGTGGAGTGCGATGGCAGCTCACGGCCTGACTCCGAACCCCGAAGCCTATCGCCGCACGCTGGCACGTCGGTTATCACTCGATCTCATAGGCTTGCCGCCGGAACCGGCGGACGTCGAAGCGTTTGTCAACGATAAGAGCGACAACTGGTACGAGAAGTACGTCGACAAGCTGATGGCGATGCCGCAGTGGGGCGAGCACCGCGGACGCTACTGGCTCGACGCGGCCCGCTACGCCGACACCCACGGCATTCACTTCGACAACTTCCGCGAGATGTACAGCTACCGCGATTGGGTCATCAACGCGTTCAACAAGAATCAGCCGTTTGATCAGTTCACGATCGAGCAACTCGCCGGGGATCTGCTCCCGAACCCCACGCTCGATCAGCAGGTGGCGACGGGATTCAATCGCTGCAACATCACGACCAACGAAGGCGGCATCATCGACGAGGAATACCTGGTGCTCTACGACCGCGACCGCACGGAGACGGCGAACGTGGTCTGGATGGGCCTCACCGCCGGCTGTGCGGTCTGCCACGACCACAAGTACGACCCGGTCAGCCAGAAAGAGTTTTACGCGATGGCAGCGTTCTTCAACAACACCACGCAGGGTGCCCGCGACGGCAACATTCACAACACACCGCCGATCCTGACCGTACCGCGGATGGAAGACAAAGCGAAGTGGGAATCGCTCTCGAAGCAGGCCGCGGACATCCGGGCCAGGCTCGCCAGCCGCAAGACCGAAGCGAAGAAGGATTTCACCGCATGGCTGAGGACGGCAAAAGCCTCCGACGCGCAGGCCATGATCCCGACCGATGAAATCTTTCACCTGGCGCTCGACGAAGGCCGCGGCACGGAGGTCATCGCCACGGTGAACGGCGAACTCGAAGCGGCCACACTCACCAGCGGCTATGAGTGGGTGCCGCAGAACCCCAAGCAGAAGCAGAGTGCGAAAGTGCTCGCGATCAAGCCTGGCGAGGGCATCGGCTTCGCACACGCCGGCGACTTCGCCGCCGATCAGCCATTCAGCGTCAGCGCCTGGGTCCGCACCAGCAAGCGCGGGCTCAGCGGTTCGCTCGTCGCCCGCATGGATGAAAGCCGCGGATTCAAAGGCTGGGACCTCTGGGCTCAGGGCGACCGCATCGGCATGCACATCGTCGACTCCTGGAGCGGCAAGGCCATCAAGGTCGTCACCAAGAAGCAGCTTCCACCCAATCAGTGGATTCACGTCGGCGTCACCGTCGACGGCAGCCGTAAGGCCGCGGGCGTGCGCGTCTACTTCAACGGCAACCCCGAACCGGTCACCGTCGACAACGACTCCCTCGGCTCCAAGGCCAACACGCGTGTGAAAGTCCCCTTCAAGATCGGTCAGCGCACCAAAGGCGACCGCGTGCAGAACGTGGCCATCGAAGATGTGCGGTTGCACGATCGCGCACTCAGCACCCGCGAGATGGAGCAACTGGCCCGCGCCGCGAAAGTGGCCAATTTGCTCGCCAAGCCCGCAGACAAACGCTCCGCCGCG
Organism: Limnoglobus sp.; assembly: GCA_041736785.1. Lineage (GTDB taxonomy): Bacteria > Planctomycetota > Planctomycetia > Gemmatales > Gemmataceae > JBGSSZ01. Next base: position 2,974 of record JBGSSZ010000396.1, on the reverse strand, counting down.
GAGAACGACACGCTCTTCGACTGGTGGCTGATGAGCTTCGACAAGGCGTTTCACACGCTGAGTGCATCGCTCGATGACCTGGCCCGCGAAGAAGTGGCGATCCGCGGCCGCGGCACCATCGCTCATGTGAGCGCAGAGAAGCCGGGGATGCCGCATGCGTATCTGCTCAATCGCGGCGAGTACGACCAGCGCAAGGACAAGCTCACCGCGGCGACGCCGAAGAGCCTGCCGCCGTTCCCCGCGGAGTTCCCAAAAAACCGCCTCGGCTTCGCCAAGTGGTTGCTGCTGAGGGAGCACCCGCTCACCGCCCGCGTGACCGTCAACCGCTTCTGGCAGCAGCTATTCGGAGCCGGACTCGTCCGGACTACCGGCGACTTCGGCGTGGCCGGTGAACTGCCGAGCCATCCCGAATTGCTCGACTGGCTCGCCCTCGATTTCCAGCGCGACTGGGATGTGAAGCGGGCATTCAAGCAGATGGTGATGAGTGCCACCTATCGGCAGAGCGCCGCCGTGAGCCCGGAGAAGCTGGAGAAAGATCCCGCGAACACATGGCTCTCCCGCGGACCGCGCTTCCGCATGGATGCCGAGATGGTGCGGGACTATGCTTTGGCGACGAGCGGCCTACTCGTGAAGAAAATCGGCGGGCCGAGCGTGCGGCCCTATCAGCCCGACGGCGTCTGGGAAGCCGTCGCCATGCCCGACAGCAATACCCGCATCTACAAGCGCGACACCGGCGACAGCCTCTACCGCCGCAGCATGTATACCTTCTGGAAGCGGGCCGCACCCCCGGCGAGCATGGAGATTCTCAACGCCCCGAACCGCGAGACCTGCACGGTGAAGCGGGATCGCACCAACACACCGCTGCAGGCGCTCCTGACATTGAACGACGTGCAGTTTGTGGAAGCCGCCCGGGTGCTGGCCGAGAAGACGATCAAGAGTGCCGCTGATGACACTGCGCGGATCGATTACCTCGCGCAGAAGCTCCTCGCCCGCAGCTTCCGGCCGGAGGAGATGAAGGTGGTGCAGGACAGCCTGGCGGCGCTGGTGGCTGAATACAAGGAGAAGCCCGACGCCGCGAAGATGCTGGTGAGCTATGGCGAAAGCAAAGCCGACGCGAGCCTTGACGTGAGCACGCTGGCCGCATGGACCATGCTGGCGAATCAGATGCTGAATCTGGATGAAGTGCTGAATAAATAGGGATACAATGCCATTGGAGGTCATCATGACAACTGAAGCCGAAATCAAGACACGCTACTGGACGGCGTCCGAGCTAAGAAAGCTGCCCGCGCACGAACGGGACGCCATCATGAAGGCGGCGGCCGAACTCGCCGAGCCCTTCTACCGGAACGATCCGGAATTGACGGCGTTCGACACCTTCGGCCCGGAGGATCTGCATGTCAGCAGTTCCAACACCCGCACGCGGTGAAATCTGGCTGATCAATTTCGATCCATCCGTGGGTTCCGAAATCCAGAAAGTTCGGCCGGCCGTCGTCGTGAGCATGGACAATGTCGGACGACTCCCGCTGAAAATCGTCGCGCCGTTGACGGATTGGAAGCCGCCATTCCACGCGCTCCCGTGGTTTACAATCATTCCCGCGAATCGAACCAACGGGTTGATGAAAGATTCGGGAGCGGATGCATTCCAGACTAAATCAGTTTCTCTGTCGAGGTTCGTCGATTTTCTTGGCACCATCGATCCGGTCGAAATGGATGCGATCGCAGAATCAATTGCGTTGTGCGTAGGTGCTCCATAATGAGACGCACACCGGGGCGACAGACGATGGTGCAATGGACCCGGTCGGCCCGTGTTCGGAAGAATGCGATCGTGGTGATCGTCTTCCTGGCTTTCTACAACAGCGCGTATTATTGGCTTTCCAGGTGTGGCTACGCGAAAGCAGACCTTTACGGATTCAGCGGGTTCTATTATTTCATGCCGCAGAACACCGACGGGTGGTGGCGGCGAAATTACGCCTGCGTGTTGTTCTTCTATCCGGCGAACACGATCGATCGGATGATCGGATGGGGTCGTGCTCCGGCCTCTCCACCCTTATGGGGATTAAGCCGATGACGCTGCTCCCGACGATGATTCGAGATCAAATCGTTCGCTGGTAAAAAGCCGCATGACGGATCCCCGCTTTGCCGAGGTCGTATTCGATCGCCCGCTCGATCAGGCGTTCTCCTACACGCTACCGCTCGGCATCCTGCCGCTTGTCGGGCAGCGGGTCGAGTGCCCGTTCGGTCGTGGCGACAAGACCACAGAAGGTTTTGTCGTCGGGCTCAGCGACGATCAACCCAGCTTCAAGACGAAGCAGATCGTCCGCATCCTCGACGACGCACCGCTCGTGGATGCCTCCATTCTCAAGCTCACGCGCTGGCTCGCCGACTACTATCTCTGCGGCTGGGGCCAGGTACTGCACGCGGTGGTCCCGGCGGGCGTCCGCGACAAAGCCGGCACGCGGGCGGTCGCGTTTGTCGAAGCTATCGACGGACCCGAGACCAAGCTGACGCCAAAGCAGACGCAGGCCCTCGAGAAACTCCAGCGCGCGGATGGCCCGATGCCGATGGCCCACCTCAGCCGCGAATTGGGCGGCTCGGGGGCGATCCTCGCACTCGTCGAGAAAGGCCTGGCCCGCAAGTTCACGCAGCGGCTGGAATCGGGCGAAGCCCGCGCCGTGCTGGAGGAGCACGTCCCGTCGCCTGCGCCGCCGCTCGAATTGAATGCCGACCAGCTTGCGGCTTGGCGGATCATCGAGCCTGCCATCAACCAGGGCGGCTATCACCCGATGCTCCTGCACGGCATCACTGGCAGCGGCAAGACCGAACTCTACCTCCGCGCCATCGACGATGTGGTACGCCGCGGGCTCGAAGCGATCGTGCTGGTGCCGGAGATCAGTCTGACGCCGCAGACGATCGCGCAGTTTCGCGGTCGCGGCGGCACGGTCGCGGTGCTGCACTCGCACATGACCAACGCCGA
>JBGSSZ010000358.1:0-2397 GCA_041736785.1 Limnoglobus sp. | reverse complement strand
GCAGCGGATTCGTGATACACTCTGTCATCGCGACGGTTCCTGGATTGGGACGAGGCTTGGCGTTGCAACCTCCTCTTGTACCAACACTTGAACCGTCGCGCTATTCTGTTCGCTCAAACCATGTGAAATATCCGGGCTAGGGTGCCGCTCGGAGCGCAGTGACACGAACCGTATCAGCACCGGGGTGGCGGTGCAGACCGTTGGGCGAGAGAATCGGCGTCGGTACCGTCTGCGTCACCTGGCTGTCTGCCGGTCCCTCAAGAATGACAGTCGGTCGACCCCCGAAGTTGCGGATGAGGCTGGGGGACTGATGCCAGAAAACAGCGATGTCCAGGGGCTCACTCCTATTGGTCTTCTAGTAGTGCGGGCGATAGGGTCGGTTCGATCACTCTACTCCGGTCAGCGGCGCTCTGGCGTGCGGTGGGGGTGATCTGCGACAATCGGGGAGAGACGAAATCCTGTAGTGCAACGGGAGTCTGGCGTGTCAGCGGCAAGCCAGGCTTCCCGCTTGCTCATCTCGCCGGTCAGAACCCGGCGGCGAATCTCGCTCCAGAACTCCATGTTAATAACGTACACCTCGGTGCCTCCTGCGGCCGGATGACGGGCGGTAACCCCATCATGTCAGCTCACAGCAGTACACAGTTGTGCGCTTCACAATCTCCCCGCCGCCACCAGGCCCCCGCGCTGCACTATCCCTCCGCCGCCAGCACGTTCAGGAGTCGCTGCTTGACCGAGGCGGCGGCGTTCTTCTTCTGCGTCATATGAGCGACTCGATGTAGGGCCTCATGACGTTCGCCATCCGGCACACTTTGGCGGCCTCCGACAGTTCGTCCATGGTCGCCTTCTTTTTTCGCCAGCAGTCCCGGAGTGTCTCGATGGCCACGTCGAGACCCACCGTGTTTCGAAACTTAAAGCAGTCGGCGACCGTCTTCGCCGGCGAGTAAATCCGAACGGTCACCTTCTCGAGTTCGTGATCCTCGACCATCTCCTCAAGGGCGGGGCCGGAAAATCGCATCACGCGCAGCTTCGGGGATTTCACCTTCGGCACCCACGCTTTGTTCGGCAGCGCCACCCACACCGCGTGCGCGACCTGGGTGGTGAGCCCGTGAAACTGGAGGGCCGAGATGAGGCAGATGACACCAGCCGGGACAGATCTCGCCGCTTCGGCCAGCGAGTGGTGCTCGGTCACGTCGGCGTCGGGCGACGCGTAGACCCCGCGGGCGACTCGTTCGACGAGGCCGCGGCGGTGCAGACGGTCGAGGTAATCGGCCGGGATGTCGAGCGCGACAAGATCCCGAGGGCGAACCGTCCCCCGTTTCTTGACCAGCCGAAGCGTTTTCTGGAGTTTCGTCGCTGGCGTCGCCACGGCAATCAATCCTCGGTACTTATCGGTAACTACCTAGCTATTATTGCATGGCTGGTCGCCCGCCGCAATCGCAATCTGGTGGCGAATCCCGCCCCGTTTACCGACGCGTACAATCGCGCGGGGTGCAAAAACCTCCAAAAAAGTTGAAGTATTGTGCACCCGCGAAGTTGCGGGCGGCAGCGGCCGACGTCACAAACCCGCTGGAAGAGCACCGCGAAGACGGCTCCCTTCCGGCTCTGAAGGATGCCCCCTAAAGGCTACCCGTCACCATCGGCCGCCGCTCGACGGTACCAGCACGGGGTGAGCACCGCGAGCGGCGACCGACGGCGACGGGGGATGCCACAATGGTGGAGAGTTTCGGCTCGTCCAGATCCTGGATCACGCAATCCGCACGAGCAGTTGGCGATCCCTTCTCGCGATGAGTGAAGGTACAGAGTCGACGGGAACTTTTCGTACCGATCCGTGGACTCGAGCGCGGAAGGGTATGAAAGTTGCTCATTCTTTTGCCAACCACCCGGCCGAAGCCGCACCTCTCTCACAAGCCGTGAGAGAACTGACCGTGCCAGCCGCCGCGGCAGCCCAACCTCGGCTGAGAATCCTTGCCCCCAGTGCCTTCAAAACGGAAGGCGAGCGGTCGAGTATTCACTTCTTCGGGCGTCTGTGTGGCCCAAGTCATACTTCAAGATCGGACTTTGTGGGACCGTCTGGGATTGTGTCAATAGCGGCAGCTTGTGAGCCAAATCCGGCACTCAAGGCGATAAAACGAACGTACCCACCCCCAACAAAAGGCTGACATGTTCACCCAGCAAGACTCGCTCGACGAAAGAAGTCTGTCATGAGTGCCGCCATTAACCCGCAGGAGTTCGCGAAGCTCCGCACCGAAGGCAAGACGCCCGATCTCGTCGACGTGCGCACCCCCGTGGAGTACCGGGAGGTCCACGTCGACATCGCTCGCAACGTCCCGCTGGACCAGCTCGACCCGGCGGCCGTAATGCAAGCCCGGAACGGCACGGCCGGCGAGCCGCTCTATG
>JBGSSZ010000321.1:0-6016 GCA_041736785.1 Limnoglobus sp. | reverse complement strand
ACCTCGTGCCGGTGGCGCTCATCGTCTGGCTCGCGACGGTTTGGCCGCTCGACCGCTCACGCCGCGGCGTGATGCACGACCTCTGGGGCAACCTCGCCGGCGGGTGCTTCATCGGTGCACTGGGCATCGTGCTGCTGCTCGCCAGCGGCTCCGGGCCCGACTTTCAGGATGTCTTCACCAACTGGAACACCGGTTACTTCCGCCTGATGATCGAAGAGACGCCGCTGCGGGCGAAACAGGCTCTGTTCTGGTTTCCGCCCTGGAGCCTCGGGCTGCTGCCGACGGTGATCCTCTGCGGCGTGCGAATCGTCGGCGCGATCCGCTTCGGCCTCCGTGAGCCCGCACGCTTCACGCACTTCACGCTATGCGTGCTCTACCTCGCTTGGATTTCGCAGGCGTTCTTCCTGCAGCGTCGCTTTCAATATGTGCATGTCGTCGAGACGGTGCTGATGTTCGCGGTCTGGGCCTCGGTCCGCTATTGGTTGCCGATCGCGGGGCTGATCTGGCTCACGATCACCAGCCTGCTCTGGGTCGTCGCTGACCACAACACCGCTTGGCGGCAGACTATGGAAACGCTCAACCTGCCCGAGGTCGAGACGCCAGCCCTCGTGCCGCGGCACGCATTCAGCGAGCCCGAGCGAATGAAGCTCTGGCTCACCTGCTGGCGGCTCGACCTCGACAAGTTTGAGCGGGCCAGGCTGCGCGATCAGTTGCGAGACGTAGCCCCCCACGAAGCCGCGGCGAACTGGAGCGAACTCGAAGCCGTCGCGGCGTACCTGCGCTCGCAGAATGTGAAAGACGGCGAAGTCGTCGCCTGGCACAACTCACCGCACGTGGTTTATCTGCTCCTCGACATCAAGCCCGGCGTGCGGTTTCTGCACGTCAACACCGCCCAGAGCATCGGCCATCGCGCCTCCGAACGGGTGCAGGAAGAATTGCAAGCGGCCGCGCCGCATCTGCGCTTTGCGGTGAGTGATCTGGAGCGTGTGGCCCATCTGCGGATCGGTGCGGACCGTGCTCGCTGCCTCGCCCCGCCAGCAAGCCAAACGGATCTCCTGCCGCCGCACCTGCCTCAAACGCATCGCAACGCGTTTCCGTTCAACCAGCCGACAGTGTTCCGTGCGGGTCGGTACGTGGTGCACCGGATCGAGTTGCCCATCGGCAGCGGGCAGATCCCGCCATAGCCGCGTGCTGTTACTTCTTGCCGATGCAGATGATCGCCGACGAGGTCCTGAGATACAGCTTCCCGTCCGCCGCGGCAGGGGTGGCGAACACGGCTTCGCCCGCCTCGCTGCTGGCCACTTTCTCGAAGCCGCTCGGCTGGGCTTTGCAGGCGAGTGCTTTGCCACGCTCATCGATCAGGAGCAACGTCTCACCGAGCAGGATCGGCGACGCACTCACGCTCGAACTGAACGCACTCTCCCGCCAGACCGATTTGCCGGTCAGCGGGTCGATACACTCGAGCATGCCCTGATCGGTGATCCAGTAGAGGTGTTTGCCGTGAGCGACCGGGCAGGGCACGTAAGGCGCGATCTTGGTGGACTTGGTTTCCCAGGCGACGGTGGGCTTGCTGCCGGGCTTGATCCCGGCACAGAAGCGATCGCCGCCGCCGTCGCCCGTCAGGCAGACGATGACATCGCCCGCAATCACCGGGCTGGCGACCGATCGCAGCGGTGACCTGCCCCAGTCGAAGGTGTGATCCCAGTTGACTTTGCCCGAGGCGGGGTCGTACGCGGTGAGTCCCGCCGTGCTGAGCGCGACGATTTCGCTGCCGCCGTCGGGCAGACTGCGAACGATTGGCGTCGAGTAACTGGTGCGGAACGCCTTGCGGGGTTGGCTCCAGGCCTTGTCGCCGGTCTTGGCGTCGAAGGCGAGCATCGCGGCGGAGCCATCCTGATCGAAGTTGAGGAACACCTTGCCGGCGTGGACGATCGGGCTCATCCCCGCGCCGTGCTGACTGGCGAATCTGCCCAGCAACTGGCTCCAAAGTTCGTCGCCAGTCAGCGAGTATGCCACGAGGCTGATGCTGCGGCCGTCCCAGAAGCAGGCGTAGACGCGCTCGCCATCGCAAGCGGGCGTGCTGGATGCGAGCGAGTTTTTCTTGTGCGTTCGGGCCGTCCCGCCGTTCTGCGATTTTGCCCAGAGTTGCTTCCCGATGGCGGCATCGAGGCAGACGAGTGTGCGATTGCTGCCGTCGGCACCGGCACACTGCACGAAGAGCTTGCCCTTCACCACGATCGGCGAGCCATTCCCCTTGCCGGGCAGGTCCGCGGTCCAGAGCCGGTTTTCGGACGCGGTCCACGACACTGGAGCGGCCTCAGCCACTCCGCTGCCATTCGGTCCGCGAAACCGCGGCCAGTCCGCAGCGACACTCATCGCAACTGAGAGACAAAGGAAACAGCGCATGGGATGGGTCTCGGTGGTCGAATGAATTATAGTGGAAGGAAGAAACCTCACCCGCAGCCGTCACTCTCTGCGCGCGGCTTCGCTAAAATAACACCATGAACGAGATCCCGGCTCGCTGCGATTCCTGTGGCTGTCTGTCCCGCGTGCCAGCACTGGCGGTGGGCAAATCCGCGGTCTGCCCGCTCTGCCGTGCGGAGTTTGTCGTCCGCGATCTGGCACTGCAGGCGAAGCCGTCGTTGAAAGAAATTCCGGTCGTCTATCCGGTGCATGTGCGGACCGAACCGGCGAGCGGCGTGCTCTACGGCCTCGCGATCTCGGCCTTTCTTGTGCCACTGGCGTGGCTGATGACGAAGGCGCTCGGCTTCAAACCGCCCGTCTTTACCCTGGGGTTGCCGCTGGCAATTGCCCTCGCCGCCGCAGGGCTCAGCTTCGGCGTCGCGATGGTGAAGGACTGGTCGTTCGGCTTCCGTATCAAGGCGATTCTGATTCTGCTCGGCCTGGCGTGGGGGCTCGGTGCGACTTTCTATTTCCTCAAGGCGGAGTGGGTGGAAGCGGTCCGTCGCGATTTGGGGCTGCCGGGCGGGCCGTGGCACGAGTTCAAACCGCCCGAGGGACCGTACAAGATTCAGATGCCGGGCCATCCGCGGAAAGCCGATGTCGAACTGGTCCAGGGTTGGGACATTGAAGCGTTTCGACTCGCGGACAAAGATGGTGCGAGCTTTGTCTTTGCGGTCGGTCATGGCAAGCCCGTCGCCGCCAATCAGGATGCCTTCTTCGCCGCTGCAAAAGCCGGGGCGACCGCTGCAGCCAACGGTACGCTCATCGACGAGAAAGTCCTGCTGCCGCTGCAAGGTGCACCGGGCCGCGAGTACGTCTTCAAGATTGGCGTCACCAACCGCACCGTGCGGGTCTACCGCCTCGGCACCAAGGCGATCGTGGCGATGGCCGAGGGTGCGTTCCTCCCCACAGACGCCCGCGAGGTGAAGCACTTCTTCAACTCGCTCTATCTGCAGACGGGCCGCTGATGCCGCGGCCGATCCGATCGCTGCCGATGGCGCAGCAGTGGGACTGTCAGGGCTGCGGCGACTGCTGTCGCACCTACGCTGTCCGCACCACACTCGAAGAGAAGAAACGCATCGAGGCTCAGGACTGGAGCGACGTGCCCGAGCTTGCGGAGGTGCCGCGGACGGTCTGGGAGAAGCGCATCGGCGACTTCCGCCTGAACCACCGCGAGGATGGTGCCTGCGTCTTCCTCGGCCCGGACAATCGCTGCCGGATGCACGCGAAGTATGGTGCCGCCAGCAAGCCCGCGGCCTGCCGCATCTATCCGTTCACACTCACTCCGGCAGGCGATCACTGGCGCGTGGGCGTGCGCTTCTCCTGCCCGAGTACGATTGCCAACGCGGGCCACCCGCTCAGTCAGCACGCTCAAGAACTCAGCACTTACGCCGGCCTGATCGAAGCGGAGCAGCCCAAACTCGGCGAGCTTCCCTCGCCGCCGCTGCAAACGGGACAATCCCTGCCGTGGGCCGATCTCTTCCGCGTGAACGAGAAGCTCGCCCGGATTCTGAGCGATGAGTCGAAGCCAGTGGAGCGGAAGCTGCGCGAAGGGCTGGCTCTGGCATCACTCTGCCGTCGCAGCAGCTTCGAGAATATCAACGGCGTGCGCTTTCAGGAGTTCCTCGACATCGTGGCACAGGCGGTGATCGATGAAGTCCCATCCGCGGCGGATGTGCCGAAGCCGGGCTGGGCAGGTCGGATGATTTTTCGCCAGGTGGCCGCACTCTATTCTCGCAAGGATCAAGGTCCCAATCATGGCGTGCTCAGTCAGCGTGGCTGGCTCGGTCGCCTCGCCGCCGGGGCCAGGTTCGCCAGTGGGCTCGGCGTCGTGCCGCGGGTCCACGGTGCGATCGCCGGGACTTTCCGCGACGCCGACACACCGCAGCCACTGAGTGCAGAGTCCGAAGCCCTGCTGAGTCGGTTTTATCGCATCAAGATCGAGAGCATCAGCTACTTCGGCCCGCCGAACTTTGGCCTCAGCCTGTGGGACGGATTCGACACGCTCGCCCTGACCTACCCGGCTCTGATCTGGCTGGCACGGCTGATCGCCAAAGCGGGCAACACCGACGATGCCGCCATCGCACTCGCGGTGCGGACGATCGACGACAACTTCGGTTTCAACCCGCTGCTCGGCTCATCGAAGCAGGTGTGGGCTCTCAAGATGCTCGCGGCTCGTGGAGATTTGCCGAGGTTGATCGCGTGGTATGGCAAAGTCCCGCCCCGACCCGATACAACGATCTGATGGACCCGCAAAGCATCAAGAAATTTCTCGTGCCCACCGCGGCGGTGGCGGCACTGATCATCGTGGTCGCCGTGATTATCGGCAACAGCGACGCCCCGCCCAAACCGCACTCTGATGGCACACACGCTACACCGAGCGCGAAGGTGGGCAAAGCCGTAGGTGATGCATCGGACACCGGCATGAGCGACGGCATGCCGCCGGACGCCAACTGGGCCGTCGTGCTGCCCGGCGGCCTCAAGTACACCGACGTCAAAGAAGGCACCGGCGACACCGTCAGCAACGGGCAGACCGTGAACGCACACTACTCCGGCTGGCTCGCCCGTAACGGTGCCGAGTTTGACAGCAGCCGCAAGGGCGGCAAGCCGATCGAATTCTCGCTCAATGGCGTCATCAAAGGTTGGCAGAACGGCATCCCCGGCATGAAAGTCGGCGGCATCCGTCGACTCTACATCCCCTCCGCCATGGCATACGGCCCTCAGGGTACCCAAGGCATCCCGCCCGACTCCGATCTGATTTTCGAAGTCAAACTCATCAGCTTTCAATAAACCGGCCACTTGCCCAATACCCCTTGGAGAAGCCATGAAAACCGCAATCGCATTGCTGCTGCTCGGCGCGACCAGCTTCGCCGCCGACGACCCCAAGCTCCCCGACCTCAAGTCGAAGAATTGGAAGGAAGTCAAAGACGGCAACGGTCTCAAAATCTGGGACGTGAAAGAAGGCAAAGGCGACGCCGTTAAAGAGAAGGCGTCGGTCAAAGTCCACTACACCGGCTGGCTCAAAGACGGCACCATCTTCGACAGCAGCGTCCAGCGCAACGAGCCGATCGAATTCAACCTCGGCGAAGTGATCAAGGGCTGGGGAGCCGGCGTGCCCGGGATGAAGAAGGGCGGCGTCCGCCGACTCTACATCCCCTACAAGCTCGCCTACGGCGACCGCAAAGTTGGCGACAAAATCCCCGCTCGCAGCGATCTCGTCTTCGAAATCGAACTGCTCGAACTCAAGTAATCCTGACCGTCTTGTATCCCGAATCCCTCACACGGAAAGCTCTCCATCATGCCATTACCATTCAGCCTCGACGATGCCGCCTGGACTGACGCCGGCAACGGGCTCAAGATCTGGGATGTGACCCCCGGCAGCGGAGCCGAGGTCCCCGCCAACGGCCGCGTCGAGTGCCACTACACGGGCTGGCTCACTGACGGCACGCCGTTCGACAGCAGCAAGACCGGTGGTCGCCCGATTACCTTCGGATTGAATCAGGTGATCAAAGGCTGGCAGGACGGCATCCCCGGCATGAAAGCCGGCGGCGTG
>JBGSSZ010000248.1:0-8259 GCA_041736785.1 Limnoglobus sp. | reverse complement strand
GCATCGATCAGTTCACGGCGAATGCCGGCGTCGTCAATGTCAACAGCCGCGTCAATGTGATCACCGTTCCGCACCCCACCAACTCTAATCACAACGGCGGCTGGATCGGCTTCAAGCCCGGCGATGACGGCTACAACCTCTACATCGCCACTGGCGACGGCGGCAGCGGCAACGACCCGCCGAACAATGCTCAGAACACCAACTCGCTGCTGGGCAAGATGCTCCGCGTCAATGTCGGTGCCACGGGCCTCGCCACCAGCAACAGCTACACGATCCCGTCCGGCAACATGACCGTCAATATCAATGGACCGATCCAAGCTAATCCGTCCAACATCGTGCGTCCGGAGATCTTCGCCTACGGCTTGCGCAATCCGTTCCGCAACAGCTTTGACCGCGGCTCACCCACGGGCGTGGGGCTCGGCAATCTCATCATCGGCGATGTCGGCCAGAATGCCCGCGAAGAAATCGATTTCATCGCAAGCAGCCGGGTCAACGGTACCTCCGGACCCCAAGCCGGCATCAACTTCGGCTGGCGGCTTCGTGAAGGGAACATCCAGACGCCCCCGCCCGGTGCCGGCGGTCCGCTTCCGCTCGACTACGTCGGGCCGGCCTTTGACTACGTCCAAACCAATGGCGCGTCGCCCTTCTATGGTCGTTCCGTCACGGGTGGCTACGTCTACCGCGGTCCCGCACTCGCCGATGCCACCGGTACCAATGGCGACCTGAATGGCACCTACCTCTTCACTGACTACATCAGCAGCCAGATCGGTTCGCTCCGCACCGATCCGCTCACCGGGGAAATCATACCAGGGAGCATAATCAATCGCACCAGCGAGATTCTCAGCAGCGTCCCGCCGGGGCAGACGCTCTCCGGCGTGGCGACCTTCGCGGAAGACGGCTTCGGCAACCTCTACATGATGGACCTCTCCAGCGGCGATGTCTTCCGCGTCGTGCCCGAACCGCTGCTGCTGGTGCCCGCAGTTTTGGCGTTCGCGCTCATACGTCGTAAAAAGGCGGCATGAACTCGAAGATCAACGTCGTCGTGGTGGGCAAAGGCGGGCGGGAACACGCGCTCGTCTGGAAGCTGAAACAGTCGCCTCGAGCCGGCTTTATCTATTGCGCTCCCGGCAACGCCGGCACCGGCCTCGACGGCGTCAATATCCCCATCGACGGCGCCGACTTCGATCGACTCGCCCGCTTCTGCATCAGCAAGGATGTTGGCTTGGTTGTGATCGGCCCCGAGGATCCGCTGGCGATGGGGCTAACGGACTTCCTGCGGAACCGAGGCATTGTGGTCTTCGGCCCCTCGAAGGACGCTGCCCGTATCGAGTCAAGCAAGGTTTTCGCCAAGACGCTGATGCGGCATGCCGACGTGCCGACCGCTGAGTTTCACATCTTCGATCACAGCACCAACGCCCGCACCTACGTCGACAGCCGCGATTACCCGCTTGTGATCAAAGCCGATGGCCTGGCTGCGGGCAAGGGCGTGATCGTCTGCAAAGATGGACCCGAGGCAAGGCGGGCAATCGACCGCATCATGGTGAAGGAAGAGTTTGGCGCGAAGGTGGGCCGGCAGGTCGTGGTCGAGAAGCGACTCGACGGCGAAGAGCTTTCCGCATTGGCACTGGTCGCGGGTCGCGTGATTCTACCGCTGCCGCCGGTGCAGGATCACAAAGCCGTGTACGATGACGACAAAGGCCCGAATACCGGCGGCATGGGCACCTATTGCCCGGCACCGATTGGCACCGACGAACTGATGGCGAACATTGCCGAAACGGTCTTCGTACCCACAGTGCACGCCATGAAGCGGGCTCGCTATCCGTTCAACGGTGTGCTATTTGCGGGCGTCATGCTGACCTCGCAGGGCCCGCGGGTGCTCGAGTTCAATGCACGCTTCGGCGACCCCGAGACGCAGGTGATCCTGATGCGGCTCCAAACTGATCTCCTCGAACTGCTCCTCGCCACCGCGACCGGCAATCTTGGAGATTTCAAAGAGGAGAAACTCGCCTTCGACCCGCGGCCTGCGGTCTGCGTCGTCCTCGCCAGCGGGGGCTACCCCGGCAAGATCGAGACCGGCAAGCAGATCCTCGGACTGGAAGAGGCCGCGAGCATGAAGGACGTGAAAGTCTTCCACGCGGGAACCAAAGAAACCGATGGCCGCATCGTCACCGACGGTGGCCGTGTGCTGGGTGTGACAGCACTCGGCGACACGCTGCAGGATGCGAAGACCCGAGCCTATGAAGCCGTTAAGAAGATTCAGTTCGCAGGGATGCACTACCGGACTGACATCGCCGACAAGGCGTTGAGGAAGTTGTGATTCAACGAGCCGGAAGCGTCAGCGACGGGTATAGGTTTTTAAGTCACTGCATCCGTCGCTGACGCTACCGGCTCGTCAGGACTCAAGGAGTTGATGCCATGTGCAGATTCGCGGCTGTAATGTTGACACTCACATTCTCTCTGGGAGTCACCTCGACTCAGGACCCCAAGAAGCCCTTCACGGTCCGCTGGTTTGGCCAGTCGTTTGTGCAGATTGAGACGCCGGGCGGGAAGAAGGTCGTGTTTGATCCCCATGCGATCCCCGCATTTGGGCGACCGGCGGTCAGCGCGGATGTGCTCCTCATCAGCCACGAGCACGACGACCACAATCAGACCGAAATTCTTGCCGAGAAGCCGGCCCGTGTGTTCCGCGGCTTGAAGCCGGCGACGAGGGGTCGCAGCCCGGAGTGGAACACCATCAACGAGAAAGTCGGCGGCATCACGATCAAAAGCGTCGGCACCTATCACGACGCCGAGCAGGGCCTGGCCCGCGGCAAGAACACGGTCTTCGTCGTCGAAGCCGACGGATTGCGATTCGTGCACCTCGGTGATCTCGGTCACGAACTCAGCGACCAGCAAATCAAAGCGATCGGCACCGTCGATGTGCTCTTCGTCCCTATCGGCGGCGTCTACACCATCAATGGCACACAGGCCAAGAAGGTCATCGAAAAGCTCAAGCCGCGGCTCTACGCGATCCCGATCCACTACGGCGTGCCGGGTTACGACGACCTGCTCACTGCAGATGAATTCCTCGATGGCCTGACCGGTGTGAAGAAATTGACCACGAACGAGCTCACGATCCCGCCGGATCTGAAAGCCGAAAAACCCACCGTCGTCCTTCTGCACTGGCAGAAAACCGCAGGGCTGGCGATCCCGATTCCCAAAAAGTAAAGCTTCATCGAATCTTGACTTGCTTTTCCGAATAGCGGTGTAGTGTAGTCGTGCCACTTGCACGGGAGTCTATCATGCGTCGTTTCCTGGCGTTTATCTGCACGCTTGCGGTCGTCTCCACAGCCGCGATTTACTCACTAGCACAGCCCGACAAGCCGACGGACGTCGTCGTCGCGGAGGCACAGCCGAAGTTCGTCGTGACCAGCGAGGCGAAGAACCCCTGGACGAGTCTCACGCCGAACACCGGCGCGGATCAGTTTCAATTCGCCATTGTGAGCGATCGTGCCGGCGGTCACCGGGCCGGAATCTTCTCCAAGGCCGTGCAGCAGGTCAACCTGCTTCAGCCGGAGTTTGTCATGTCGGTCGGCGACCTCATCGAAGGTCAGGCCACGGTCGAGGGCAACACCAAGGAATGGGACGAGTTCGACGGATTCACCAAGCAGTTTCAGATGCCGTTTTTCTACTGTCCCGGCAATCACGACGCGGTCAGCAAATTGAAGCTCGGCGTCTACAAGGAACGCTACGGACGCCCCTACTATCACTTCCTCTACAAGAACTGCCTCTTCGTCGTGCTCAACAGCAACGACCCCAGCGAGGTCAAAGGCGTTGAGACCTATCGCGGTAGCAAGATCGGCAAAACCCAGATCGAATGGCTCGGCGGCGTGCTCAAAGACAACGCGGACGCCCGCTGGACCTTTGTCTTCCTGCACCATCCCATCTGGGCCGCGCGGGACTTCACCGAGAGCGGCTGGCTCGAGTGCGAGAAACTCCTCGCCGGTCGCAAGCACAACGTCTTCTGCGGTCACCTGCACACCTTCCGCATGTACCCCCGCAACGGGACCAACTACTATCAACTCGCCACCACTGGTGGCGGCAGTGCGGTCCGCGGCGTGGAGTACGGCGAATTCGATCAGTGCGCGTGGATCACCATGAAAGGCGATCAGCCCGTCATCTCCAATATCCTGCTCGACGGCATTCTGCCGCACGATCTCAAGCCGCTGGAGTCGACCGAAACGGGGAGAGTCGGGATCAAGCCAGGTGCGGTGGCTGAGTTGAACGGCAAGGTCACGCTCAACGGCAAACCGGCCACCGGACTTCAGGTGATCTTCACCGAGATCATCCCCAACGCGAACACTGATCCGGCCAAGACCGGGAGTGCCCGCAAAGCATACTCTGGCAACTCCCGCATCGCGGCTGATGGCACCTACATCGTGTACGCCAATCGCAGTGTCCGCGGGCTCAAACCCGGTCGCTACGCGGTGACCTTCGCCGCCGCACCCAGCTTGATCGTCGAACCCAATCGTAATGCGGAGAACCCGGTTCCCGAAAAATATCGCGGACTCTCCACCACGCCATTCCGCATCGAGGTCAAAGCGGGTGTGCGGAATGAATTCGATTTCGACCTCACAGGCGAGTGATGGACACGGCGGACCTCCGGCGATGGCTGCAGACCACAGTGGCCTCGCCGGGGTTCATTCGCGCGACCTTCGGCGGCCCGCGGCGCGGCGAACCACAATCTCCCTGGCTGCGTGCCATCGTCCGCCGCCTCGACTCCAAATGGCAGTTTGAACACTTCGACGAGAAGAAATCCTTCACGGACAACGTCGCCGCCGCACGCCTCGCCGCGACGCTCGACCCGTTGATCGCAATTGCGTTTTCGTCCATTCACATCACGACGACAGACGAACAGACCGACATCCGCATCAGCAAGAAGGGCAAGATCACCCTCAGCGTGAAGCGGGTAGAACGCGCACAGCAAGCAGTGCCGCACAATCGCACGAAGTCGGTGCCCTTGCCAGAGGGGGAGTCGAACGCGCTGCTGGAGGCAATGGGCATCCTCGGGCCCGACGGCCGTGTCAAGCCCACGATGCGGGCAAAGTTCACGCAAATCAATGAATTCCTGAAGCACCTGCTGCACGTGCTCGACGAAAGCGGTCTGAGGTCACTCGGGCGACCCATCGAAATCCTCGACGCGGGCTGCGGGTCCAGCTATCTCACGCTGGCCGTGCATCACTACCTCAACAGCAAACTCGGCCTGCCAGCGAATCTGATTGGCATCGATGTCAACGAGGAAGTGATCCGCAAGAGCACCCTGCGTGCCGAGCGGCTGGGAGCCGACACGCTGAGCTTCGTCTGCGGGCGGATTGATCGTGCCTCGACGACAGCAGATGTGGTGATTGCACTACACGCCTGCGACACCGCGACCGATGCCGCCCTGGCTGCGGGCATTCGGCAAGGATCGAAGTTGATCCTGAGTGTGCCCTGCTGCCACCACCATCTGAATGCACAATTGAAGGCCGCGAATGCCGGCGTGCTGCGGCCGATCCTGCGGCACGGCATCCTGCACGAACGCCAGGCCGATCTCATCACCGATGCCTTCCGCGCACTGATGCTCCGCATTCACGGCTATCGCACCGAAGTGGTCGAGTTCACAAGCCCCGAGCACACCGCCCGCAACATCATGATCCGGGCCGTGAAAGTGAGCGGCGGCGATGTGACGCCGTTCGAGGAGGAGTATCACGCGATGAAGGAGTTCTTCAGTGTGACGCCGTATCTGGAGTGCCTGCTCAGCGCTTCTTCAGGATGATCACAAACGTGCCCGCTTTGGCTGTGAAGCCCGATGGCCGCTCACCGCCCGGCATTGCGAAATGCAGCTTCAATTCACTCCCGCTGATGGCATAGACGCCGAGGTACTTGCCCTGTTCGTCTTTCGGGCCGCCGGCGATGGTCATGTCGAGCGTCATCGCCTTGCCGTCCGCGGTGTACTCGGCAGGCCGACCGGCAGTGATCTTTTCGTCGTCGATCGCGATGGTGCTGACAGTGTCTTTCAGCGACTTGGCCAAGCCATCGCCCGCGACACTGACGACCTGCCATTCGCCGAGAAGTGGCGACTTGGGCTCGTCGGCCGCAAGCGACAGCGTCAGGAGCAGCAAGCTGAGAAGAGTCCGCATGAGTGCCTCCGCCAGTGTCGATTCTGAATACGCCGACCGTATAATGATTGCATGAGCGAATTGAAAATCGTCAACTACCCGCACCCGGCTTTGCGCCTGAAATGCCAGCCGGTGGCGAACATCGACAAAGACGTGCGACTGCTAGCGGGGCGGATGCTCGAACTCATGCACGCCCGGGAAGGCCTCGGACTCGCGGCTCCGCAAGTCGCTCAGGATGCGCGGATGATTGTCTGCCACTTCCCCGGCCCCGACGAGGAGAGCCCCGGGCAGGATGTGATTGCCGTGAACCCGGTGATCGTGGACACCAAAGGCAAGCTCAAAGACCGCGAAGGCTGCCTTAGCTTCCCGCAACTCTACCAGGACATCCTCCGCTACAAGAGCGTGAAGGTGCAATACTACGACCTCGACGGCAAGCTCAACGAACTGGTGTCGAGCGACCTGCACGCCCGCATCTGGCAGCACGAGATCGACCACTTGAACGGCGTGCTGTTCATCGACAAGATGGGCCCCCTCGCCCGCTTCGGCAGCCGCCATGATATTGCGAAGTTCATCAAGGCCTTCGAGGACGACGTCGCCGGCGGCAAACTACCCGCGGGCACCACGGCACTACTCTAAGAAGGCAAAGTGAACGCAGATTCCGCGGATGAGGGCGCGGATTCAGACGGATCTATCACGCACTGTGCTGAGATCGATCCATGAAAATCTGCGTCCTCGATCCGCGAAATCCGCGTTCAGTTTATGAGACAACCAAATGCGAATCGTGATGATGGGCACCGGCACATTCGCGGAGCCCACTTTCTTGAAGCTGCTCGAAGCGTTCCCCGGCGAGGTGGTCGGCCTGGTCACGCAACCGGACCGTGACGTCGGCCGCCGCTCGGGTTCCAGCCGCCAGACCGGCGTCGGCATGGGCACCATTGCCAAAGCCCACAACATCCCCGTCATCCAGCCCGCGAGCATCAACAGCGACGAAGGCATCGCCCTGCTCGCGGCCCTGAATCCTGACTTGTGCGTGGTCGCCGCGTATGGGCAGATTTTCAAAGCCGCCGTGCTCGCGGTACCGAAGCTCGGCTTTGTGAATGTGCATGCCTCGCTGCTGCCAAAATACCGCGGCGCGGCGCCGGTGGCACACGCGATCCTCAACGGCGAAACCGAAACCGGCGTGACGATCTTTCGCATCACCACCGGCATCGACACGGGCGAGATGTTGGCTAAGGCGAGCGTGACCATCGGCGAGCAGGAGACGACCGGCGAGCTTGAAGCTCGGCTCGCGCCAATTGGAGCCGATTTGATTGCAAGTGTGATTCAACGAATGAAAGCCGGGCCAATCACAGGCGAGGCACAGAATCCCAATGCGGTATCGAAAGCACCAAAAATCATGAAGGATTCAGGTCAAATTGATTGGTCGAAAGCAGCGGAGGTTCTCGTCGATCACATACGCTCGATGCAGCCATGGCCAACGGCATTTACATTCCTGCATCGCCATGGCAAAATGCTGATGAGAGTGATTATCTCCAGGGCTGAGGTGTGGCGAGCAACGGATTCTCAACCTTCCGCAACGGGGACGATCAGTGTCATCGCAGCAACCGTGGGCAGTCTTGGATGCAACAAAATCAAGTCCGAGCAATTCATCGTTGTTGAAGCAGGAAACGGAACCAACGTAATTGTGCAAGAACTGCAGCCTGCCGGAAAAAAGCTGATGACATCGTCCGAATTCATCAGAGGACAACGACTTCCCGATGGCCACCGCTTCGGCCCGGAACATCTCTCGTGAATATTGCCCGCACCATCGCCATCGACGCGCTCTCCCGGGCCCGCACTAGGCCTCAATCAAGCGAAGCCACCTGTCGCTGATACGAGAGGCGAACGAATCAACTCGAAATCTCTTTGGCTTTCTGCGGTATTGGATGAAGGTGCTTGTCGAGCTTCATCACCTGCCGAAAGGATTTCGAGTGAACGCCATGATCCGCAAACAACTGGCTTGCCGCAAACGCCGCATGGAACGCCGGCTTGGCGAGAAACGGGGGAAACCGACCGGGCAACCGGCGTTTGCCGCCTCCAATATTCATTACGAGATCGGCGACCGCGACCGCGGTTTGGCCCA
>JBGSSZ010000246.1:0-2410 GCA_041736785.1 Limnoglobus sp. | reverse complement strand
CGAGATCGAACTCCGCACCGCCCGTCCAACGATGGGGGTAAGGGGGCTGTTTCGCATCCGGACCATCCCACCACGCCACAACCGTCCGACAGCTACAATCACGCGGAGAAGAAAGGCCCGTGAAAAATGCGGGTTAGCGGCCCGGAGCGCGAGATAGAAGCGGATCGGGTTCTCCGCCAGCACGCCGCTATCCTCGCTCGTGTGGAAGATGAATGTCGGCGGTGTCTCACGGGTCACATGCTTTTCATTGCTGAAACGCTGCAGCATGGCATCGTCGGGCTTGTCGCCGAGAAGGTTCTTTCGCGAGCCGCCGTGCGTCACGGACGGGTCCATGCTGACGACAGGATAGCCAAGGACGAGGAAATCGGGTCGGCAACTGAGGCGGTCTATGGCATCTGCACCTTTGGGATTGCCCTCGTCGAAGTGCGTGCCCGCGGTCGAAGCGAGATGCCCACCTGCCGAGAATCCGATCAGGCCGACTTTTGTGGGATCGATGCCATGCTTTTCAGCCAGCGAGCGGACCGTGCGGATCGCCCGCTGTGCGTCTGCCAGCGGTGCTTCCTTGAGCGGGCCCGGCCGCTGCTTGGTCGCAATGCGATACTGCAGCACAAACGCGTGAACGCCGAGCTTGTTGAAGAACTCCGCGACCTGCTTGCCCTCATGGTCCATCGCGAGAAAGCCGTACCCGCCGCCGGGACAGATCACGACTGCCGCACCGTTGGCCTTCTCCTTCGGTGCGAGATAGTGATGCAGTTTCGGCTTGTCGCCGTCGGTGTCGCCGACGCTGTGAGGGGCTTTCCCCTCCCAGAGCGGCGTCACCGGCACCGAGGGTTGCGACAGAATCAGGATCGATGTGAGAAGCACAGTCATGAGTCACCCTGCGATGTCCGTGATGGATCGTCAGGGAACAGTGTATGCGATCTACTTCACGCTCAGAAGGTAGGCCCGCCGTTCGTCGGCGAAGTTCCGCAGCGAGCTTTCGCGGCCACGGCTTACACTCGCCTCATTCGCGGTCGACCGCTGGAAGCCCTCAAGGCTCGTCAGCTTCCGCGTGTCCTGCTCGATCTCTTTCTCCAAGAGTGCCCGATACTGCTGCACCAGCGGGCCCAGCGTCTTCCAGTCGAGCGACTTCTCGGCGATCGTCCGCACGTTGGCCATGTATTTGGCTTTGAGTGCGGGGACTTGAAGCACCTTGCTCCGCAGCGGTTTTCGGTCTTCGTTCAGACCCGCGAGGGGATCGAGCTTCATGCCCGCTCCGCCGCCGGGGCCGCCCCGGCCCGTCGTCATGCGATTCTTCATCTCCTTGATCTGCTTCTTCTGTTCGTCGTTCAGAATCGCTGCGAGTTTGGTGTTGGTATCCTTCTGCAGTGCTTCGATCTGCTTCTTCTGCTCGCTGCTGAGTTGGAGCATTTCCTGGACCGGTGCCGGGATCAATTCCCCCGGCTCCGGTGGTGCAATGGCGACTCGACCGCCGGGTCCGCCGGGCCCACCAGGTCCGCCGGGGCCACCACGTCCACCGCCGCCAGCATGGAACGCTTCGTTCATGTCGTGCGGGATGAAGTGGAACTTGCCCTTAGGATCGAGGTAGATGCTGTAGTCGCTGGACCGCGTCCAGTAGCCGTCGTGATTGATGAGTGCAATATCCAGTGCGAGGAACCAGAGCAGATTGTCAATATCGCAGATCGGCGTGAGGGCCGCTTCGAGCTTGTCGGCCGGCGTGGTGTTGAGCACTTTGCACAGGTTCACGAGCGCATTCCAGGCTTTCTCGTTGTCGCCCGATTTCATCTCGAAGAGCCGCTTGTAGTCCTCGATGTTCTCGCCGGTGTATTCGAGCCCGCCACGGGCCATGGGACTGCCGCGGACTTTCCAGCGGGTGCCCTTGTCAGTCTTGTAGTTCTCTTCGAGGAATGCCTTGTCGAATTGCTGCACGCTGCTGTAGATGCCCCACGACTCGCCATTGATGACGACTTTGACCATGTTCGCTTTGGGTGTGGGGATGTACTGCCGGGCGACGTGCGAGTAGAGCGCCGTGCTGAGAAACGTATCGTCCCCGTGACAGTTGAGCAGGTTGAGCGTCTTGGCACCCTTCAATCGCTGCTTCTTGTCGGCGAGGTCGAAGGAGACGTTCAGCGAGCGTTTGGATCCCATCGGCACCATCATGTACGACGACATACCGCGGAAGTGGACGCCGACGTTGGGATAAGTCTTACCATCGACCGTGATGGTGCAGGGCACATCCACATCCGTGCCGTGGAAGTCCTGGAGTTCCTGTTCCCAGTCGGCGTTCTCGAATTGCAGGAAGATGGTGCGGAGAACGGTGGGGTCGAAGAGCGGCTTGTCGGAGTAGTTGGTGACTTCACCCGGTTCGACGTGCGGCCCCGGTTTTCCGGGTTCGCCCCCGCGCCCGCCG
>JBGSSZ010000245.1:0-2684 GCA_041736785.1 Limnoglobus sp. | reverse complement strand
CGAGATCGAACTCCGCACCGCCCGTCCAACGATGGGGGTAAGGGGGCTGTTTCGCATCCGGACCATCCCACCACGCCACAACCGTCCGACAGCTACAATCACGCGGAGAAGAAAGGCCCGTGAAAAATGCGGGTTAGCGGCGGTCGCGGTCCAAGCCGGCCTCGACTCGAAGGAAGTGACCGATCTGCTTTCCGGCGACGCTGGCCTCGAAGCTGTCCGTGCCAAAGTGGAAGAAGGCCGGCGGCTCGGGATTTCGGGCGTACCATTCTTCGTCATCAACGGCACGTTCGCGGTATCCGGTGCCCAATCGCCCGAGACTTTCCGGCAGGCATTCGAGCAATCTGGCGTAGCTGTTGCCGGGGACAGTTGCGAAGTTGACCCCACAACGGGAAAGCGGGGGTGCAGATCGCAGGGTTTCGACTCTCACCGAGGCGCTCGTGAACCTGCCGCAGCACGAGGATGAGGGTTGACTCAGGCCATCTGCCTCGGCTCGAACGCCACTTTACTGCGCCGCCAACTCCTCAATACCGTGTTCGAGAAGAGCCTTCTTCAATCGGCGGCGTGCAGCGTAGAGGCGTTGATCCACGGTAGTAATGGGCACGCCGAGACGCTTGGCGATTTCCGCGCGTGACAGCCCCTCGATGTAGTGCATGTGCAGAATCTGTCGATCCCCGGATGGAAGGCCGGCCATCGCCTCCGACAAGCTCATGGCGTCTTCGGCAGCGACGATTGCATCCCGGCACTCGTCGTGGTCCGGAATACGCTGTTCGTCGATGGGCACGAAGCGCTTCCGGTTACGGACAATGTCGAGTGCAGCGTTGTGTACCGCACGATGGAACAAGGCGCGAAGGTGCCGGGGGCTCTCAGGCCGCCGGTGAATCTTGAAGAAAGCGTTCTGCACCGCGTCATGCGCGTCCGCATCATCGTTCGTGATACGGTAGGCATGAATGTAGCCTTCGTGGTAAAGGCAGCCGAACTCAGCGGGGGTAGTGTTCTCGGGGAGAAGCCGACAAACGCCGTCATCGTCCCCTTGTGCCCGGCGGAAGATTTCGGCCCAAAGATCGGGACAGTGGCAACTGAGGGCACATCGTCCGGCGCAACATGAGTAGGGCCAGTACTGGAGCGGAGATGGCTTCGCGTCTTCCGTGTACGCCCCAAAGCAGAACAGTTCTTCCGCATCGAGCAGACGCTGGTGGCACGCGGCGCAAGCCTCGTACTCGTCGCCGTAAACGTAGTGCCAGTAACAGGTTTTGTGTATGCCCTTCATCGGTCGCACCTGCCTGAGTGGATAAACCTTCCCTTCAAGACGCACGACTTGGCAGGCGCTTTGTCTCTTTCCGAAAAAATTCCAAAGTCACAAAGGGCTGGTTTTGCGCCCCGTCTTCTCCGCGGGTTCGGCCACTAGGGGCCGATCAAAACGCAAGGAGAAGAAAATGGGACCGGAAGTCGTTCTGGGTGTCGTTGCCATCACCGCCCTGACGGTGCTCGGCTTGGCCGTGATCTACGTTGGGGGCAAACTGCGGGCGACGCGATCCAAAGTGGAAATCACTTCGGAAGCGCCGCCGAAGAACTGATTCGAGCCGATTCGTTTTGTGACCACGGGTTTGTCCCGTGGTCATTCTACTTCAGTGGGCCGCCGAATTCCATCTGAGCGGCACATCACTTTCGCAACTTCACGCCGGCAACTCGCCGTCCTCGGTGTATGCAGGTGGGACGTAGAAGTTGAGCGTCTTGAGCGAAGTCTCCCCGGTATTTCGGATCTCGTGGCGTTCGCCCCGCTGGATCAAGACACCCACGGCACCGTCCACCCCATCCGCTTCTAGTACGCCTCGATGTTCGCCAGCGGGGCGAGGGAGACTGCCGTAAAGGACGTGTCCCGCGCGTGCAGGTGGGCGAGGTGGCTGATCTGGTCGATCTGGAGCGAACACCCGACGCAACCTGCGTTCGGCCATCCGCCCACGGATGTCCCGGCTGCTCGTCTCACAGTAGAACCGTACTGCATGATCTCGTGCTGACACTCTAATTTAGTCATGACGCTGGCCTCGACCTGTCCTTCCCCCAGCGGAGACCGACCATGGACTTCACTGTCGATGACTTGCTTGCCTTCGCGGCGGAGAATCAGCATCAGGACTGGTGGACTCTTCGCGACCACGTGCCGTTCTCCTTCACCACGGAGAAAAACGCCATCATCTACGTCCCGTTCTCGGGGAAGCAGCGGAAGGTGCTCCGCGCCGAACTCAAGTCATTCTGCGACGAGTACAATGCCCTGGAGTCGTTCAAACCGGGGCAGTACAAGACTCGCTGGCACAAGTCCTACACGCTACCGCTAATCCAGGCAATGCTTCGGGATCGGGAAGGCGTATCCCACGAAGCAACCAGATGATCCTGACTGCGTACTTCCTAGCGAGTGTCCGTCGGGAAAAGGCGGCTTTTTGATTTTGTCACCTGCCTGGGAACTGGTGGGAGGTGATTGACGCTCAGGAATGCGCTCCGTTTTCGGTGGACCGGTGTGCCAGTGATCGCCGGGGCGACGCCAAGCGACTTTTCGCGCCCAGCTTCGCCGCTCTCGCCGCTCCTTCGACGACGTTTTTGTCGGCACTGGCGGCCTTCTAACCCGCATTTCTCACAGAGTGGGCGGGTTTGTGGCGGGCGGGGGATTTTGCGCGACGATCTGAGCGGCGGGT
>JBGSSZ010000292.1:0-5310 GCA_041736785.1 Limnoglobus sp. | reverse complement strand
CGAGAACGGGTTGTTAACTTCTTGCGGTCGTCATCGGAGAGATCGAGAGACTTTGGGGCAGTTTTGACCCTTGCGAAGGGTCTCGTCCGCACCCCGGATAGGACGGGTTCGGAACCGAGACTTTCGGACGGTGGTGCGAGTTGGCCAAACCCCACTGGGAAAGGCGGGAAACGAAGAAAGCCGAGAGGGTCGCTCTCGGCTGGATCGCGTTAACCCCGTTGTGGACGGGGTTACAGGCAAAATCAAAAAACTCCCCGAACGCGACGGTCTGCGTAAGGGGTCTCTCGTCACTTCGCCGGAGTTGTAGGGATTGTACCGCTGTTAACCTGCCGGGCAAGCTCCGCTAACCGTCGCATTCACTACGAACCGCACCAGTAGGATGGACACGCTCCATAAGTATGCCGTGCCGGCAGCACGTTTTGAGATCATCCTGGGGGCGGCTGATTCTTTCGTTTGTCGAGTTCCGTCTGAAACGGCTTGGTTCTTTTTTCAAGAACCTCGATCTTGGTTTCAATTGCCTTCAGATCGTTCCCTTTTCCACCGTCCGCTTGAATGGCCGCTTGTAGCCGCTCCTTATCCGACTGATAAACTTTAGCTTCCGCCTTCCCCATCTCAACCAAAAAGTTCAGGTCAGCGTCGGAGAACCATGAAACGTCCTCGAACCCTAGTGTGGAGAACGCCTGGAACACTCGAGTGTGCAGATCTCGTTGAAAGTCGATGTGGAGCTTTGCGAATCTGTGCTTTTCAATAAACGCCGTCCGCAGATCGGGTTTCTGAGGTATTTCGATTGTGTGGATACTGTCTAAGCGTGCTGCGTACCGGCCCTCGGATTCTTTCCCCGGCAATTGGCCCAAATAGAACACATCGGGCGAGTCGTTTCCATCGCGTAGAAGAGTTAGATACTTTCTAGCTTTATCGAAGGTGTTAATCTCTGCCGGCGTTTGCGAGGACCATTTTTCAACGGACGCAACTATCACGCTGCTCTTATGCGCTGTCACGCAAGGTCGAGACAGCACAAGACAATGATCGGATTTGGAAAGTACGAATTCTCCACCGTTCAAGGCTTCCGCCTTCCCGGTGAGAAATAGCTTCACACCACGAAGTAGGTCACCTTGATTTAATGGTTGGCCGTTAACGTGCGGTTCAATGATCGGCATTAAACTTGGCCAGTTCGTTTCGGATCGCCTCAGAAACGATGAACCGATCCTCGTCCCAATTAAAGACTAGGGGATCGAGGAAGTTCTCGACTTCTTGGTCATTGTGAGGCGACGGTAGCTCGCGCGCAGATCGATGCACTTCGGGGAGCTCCATTGCTGAAACTGGTTCGCAGGAAATCATTGCGGTGGAAGCAATGAGAACCGCAGCAACATTATTGCGAAATCTCGTCAGGTTGGCACCGTTTGCAACAGCCGCCTGATCTTCAGGTTTGTCTTTTGGAGTTCGCCCAAAGAATGCATACGCGGAGGCCTCCGAACTGCCACCCGATCCTGCGTATGTGTTGTCGAGAACGATGCCAAAAGAGCGACCGCCTAACGAGCCGGCCGACTGAATGGCTTTCAGTGAGTTGCCTCGGACAAGATAAGTCGTCCGATCAGTAGATAGTGTACTCATTGGTCTTTCTCCGCAACAGCGTTTGCGATGCTTTGAGCTTCGCTACGCGCTTGGTTCCATTTAGCTACTGCTGTTTTGATCGCTGATCCACCAGTGATCTGAGTAAGATCATGATGGAAGTTGAAACCGAGCAGTAGCAAGTCTTCTGGTGGCGATGTTTCTTCAAGCGGTGCGAACACCGGTTTCACGTCAAGACGCAGTCTGCAGCCGAGTACGTTTTTGGAGAGGTATCCTCCAAACCTCGCATCGGGCACGTCGAACGCCCTGTGCAAAGGACTCTGTTCCACGAAGAAGAGTCCGCGTGTCAGAGCGTGAACGTCTCCCTTTTCTGGTTTGGCGTGGTAGCGGAAATTCAATCCGACCGCTGAGAATGGCGTGTGCGGAAGCAACTCCACAACCTTGCCAATCTTTTCCTCGACTAATTTCTGCTGATCCTCGACACCGGGCCGCACCATCAACTGCAGCAGGTTAGGA
This sequence comes from Limnoglobus sp., assembly GCA_041736785.1. Taxonomy (GTDB): domain Bacteria; phylum Planctomycetota; class Planctomycetia; order Gemmatales; family Gemmataceae; genus JBGSSZ01. The sequence goes on along the minus strand of JBGSSZ010000292.1, from coordinate 3,225 downwards.
GCTACCACGAGCGCGAAGCGTGGCGTAATCACCTGAGCGAACACGTTCGTGAAGGCGCAGTCCTCACCGCCAACTTCCTCCTCGGTGGCCAGCCCGTGCTTGGTGAGCCAAAGCTGGCTGAATACCGAAGGGTTGAATTGGTTGGCGACCACAACCACGTTCGAGTCCACTAGATGCAACTTCATCCCGACTCCTACCCCTCCTGGCGCTGCCAGCGCCCTTGTAACCTGGCGGTTCGGCCAGGTCAACGGACGGTTTCTTCGTTCGGGTAATCTAGGACGCTGGAGGCCTACTCGGCCAGCGTCCCTGCTGAGAAAGGATCGTTCCGCCAGAGCAAACCGCATGCCAGCATCGCACGCCTTCCCGCTCGCAGCAAGAAAAACCGCTTCTTTTTCAAGCCTTTCTTGCTTTCCCTACCCATTCTATACGTCCCAACCGGCGGCTGGGATCGATGGAAGAGAGCGGACGGCGACGTTTGGTGTTCGGTCTTTGCCTATTCCGGGATGGCGATTTTGACCGGAGTGCCGCAAAACAAGCGGATAACCTGCCGCTACCGATCTGTGCGGGGATCATCGTCTCCGGTAAGCTATCCCTTCGTTTCTTGTCCGAAAATCAGCGACTAGTCTGCCACGGAGCCGGAGGCACCAAGACAAACGCGCGGAACGTGCGGCGAAGGGAGACCGTCATGAAATTGGCCGACCTCAAACCCGGTCTCTCACTCGCAGGGCTCGAACCGGATCGCGTTTGCACCGTCATTCAGGTGAAACCGTATGGCGACAACGCCGTGCAGGTCTATTACTCACTCCCCGATGGTGGTTTGAAAGAACGGCTTCTCGGCCCCGCCGACGAAGCGAACATCTCCGTCGCCACGGTCGAGCGTCCCTGGGCCTTCGACGGCGACGCGGCCGCGTTCCAACTCGCCTGCGAAGCGAAGCGGATCGACCTAGCATTTCTTTTCGATCCGATGATGGCGGTCCACACCTCGAACGTCGACCCGCTGCCGCACCAAATCACCGCCGTCTACGAGTCGATGCTGCCCCGTCAGCCGCTCCGGTACGTCCTCGCCGACGACCCCGGAGCCGGCAAGACGATCATGGCCGGGCTCTACATCCGTGAACTGATCATGCGGGCGGACGCTCGCCGCGTGCTCATCGTCGCCCCCGGCAGCCTGGTCGATCAGTGGAAGGACGAACTCTTCGAGAAGTTCGGCCTGACCTTCCACGTCTTCGCGGGCGGCGACGCCGCCTCGCCCAGCGGCAACGTGTTCGAGGATCACAACCTCCTGATCGTACGCCTCGACCAATTCTCCCGAGGCGAGGAAGACGAAGGTAACGAGAAGAAGCCGAGCCCGCTCCAGGCCAAGCTCTGCTCCGCGGGCTGGGACCTCGTGGTGTTCGACGAAGCCCACAAGCTCGCCGCGCACTTCTTCGGCACGAAGATCGAGAAGACGGCTCGTTTTCGCTTCGCGGAACGGCTCGGCAAGGACACCCGCCACCTATTGCTGATGACCGCCACGCCGCACAACGGCAAGGAGGAGGACTTTCAACTCTTCCTCTCGCTGCTCGATTCGGATCGCTTCTACGGCAAGCCCCGCGACGGTGTCCACAAGGTCGATACCAGCGACCTCATGCGTCGAATGGTCAAAGAGGAACTGGTCAAGTTCGACAACACGCCGTTGTTCCCCGAGCGCAAGGCCTACACCGCCAACTACAAGCTCTCGGATGCCGAGGCCGTACTCTACGAGGCAGTGACGAACTACGTCCGCACGGAAATGGGCAAGGCCGACCAACTCGGCGGTGCCCGCAAAGGCTCCGTCGGCTTCGCCCTCACCACGCTCCAGCGGCGGCTGGCCTCCAGCCCGGAGGCCATCTACCAATCGCTACGCCGCCGCAAGGACCGCCTCAGCGATCGCCTCCGGGCCGAGAAACTCGGCGACCGCGGTCAGCAACTCCTCGCAGCCACTGTCGATTACGTTCCCGAGGATGACGACGACCTGAACGCCGACGAACAGGAAAACCTCGAGGAGAAGCTCGTCGATCAGGCGACGGCCGCGAAGACCATCGCCGAACTCGAAGCGGAAATCCTCATCCTCGCCGACCTGGAGAGGCAGGCGAAGGACGTGGTCGCGTCCGGCATGGACCGCAAGTGGGATGAACTCTCCAAGATCCTGCAAAACAACCCCGAGATGCACGACGCCAGCGGCCGGCTGCACAAGATCATCATCTTCACCGAGCACCGCGACACACTCAACTACTTGCACGCCAGGATCGCCGGCGTGCTCGGCTCGGCCGAGAGCATCATCACCATTCACGGTGGCACCAAAAAAGATGTGCGCAAGCAATTGCAGGGCGATTTCCGTTCGGACCCCGACACCCGCGTGCTGATCGCCACCGACGCCGCGGGCGAAGGCGTCAACCTCCAGTGCGCCCACTTGATGGTGAACTACGACCTGCCCTGGAATCCCAACCGGCTCGAACAGCGGTTCGGCCGCATCCACCGCATCGGTCAAACCGAAGTCTGCCACCTCTGGAGCCTCGTCGCCAAAGAGACGCGTGAAGGGAGCGTTTGGAATCGCCTTCTCGAAAAGCTCGCGGTCGAATGCGAGGCGCTCAAGGGGAAGGTCTTCAACATCCTCGGCGACGTATTCGAGGAGCGGAGCCTCAAGGATTTACTGATCGAAGCCATCCGCTACGGTGACCGGCCGGACATCCGCGCCAAGCTCTCGCAGACCATCGAACACGCCTTCGATCACGAGCACTTGAAGAATCTCTTAAGCCGCAGCGCCTTGGCCCAGGAGACCATGTCCGCCGATCGGCTCTTCAAGGTGAAGGAGGAAATGGACAAGGCCGAGGCCCGGAGGCTTCAACCAATCTACGTTCGGTCCTTTTTCCTCAATGCCTTTAAAAGCCTCGATGGCGCCATCCACAAGCGGGAATCCGAGCGATGGGAGATCACCCACGTTCCCGCCGCGATTCGGGAACGGGACCGCCGCCTCACGGGCCGCAACCGCCGTGAGAACGAGCCCGTCCTTAAGCGGTACGACCGCGTCGCCTTTACGCGCGAGGCGATCCAGCCGAGCGACAAGCCCGGCCTCGCCCGCGCCGTGCTCATGCACCCCGGCCATCCGCTCATGCTCTCCCTGACGGACATGATCCTCGAACAGAACGCCAACCTGCTCCGTCGAGGCACGGTGCTGCTCGACCCGGCCGACAATGGCGTGACCCC
>JBGSSZ010000281.1:0-3395 GCA_041736785.1 Limnoglobus sp. | reverse complement strand
CAGCGGATTCGTGATACACTCTGTCATCGCGACGGTTCCTGGATTGGGACGAGGCTTGGCGTTGCAACCTCCTCTTGTACCAACACTTGAACCGTCGCGCTATTCTGTTCGCTCAAACCATGTGAAATATCCGGGCTAAAGCCACGCTTTGTTTCTCTTGCCGGAATCGCAACCCGTTTATATTTGTTGAGAGGAAAAGGTGTAATTTCGCGCAGCAGGTCACAGAATCGGTTTGTGACGCTTGGACGACGACGAATTTGCAAGTGTGAAGTGCGCTTCAGATACCACAATAATAACGGAATTGATTCATGGAAATTGGATGTGCCAGTCGCCAATAAAACGGCGTGAGTCAGCGTGATCGCATCAGCGATTGGTGCGTTATCATCCAGTTGAAGCTCCACATCTTGATTAAGCTCCGCAAGTTCTATTAGTCGGCCAATTTCTGCCAGACGATCGTATTCCTTTTGAACTTTCTCGACGATTTTCAAGTATTCACCAATGACATCGGTCTCATCGGCAAAGTTTTCGGAAGCTCGCAGAGCTTCTAAATGCAATGTATCCATTTTACTTTCAGGGAGCATCCGGCACATGGCGACGGACAACAGTTGCAGCTTGCGCGGAGACAACGAACGATACACCTTTCGAAACATTGCGATCGGTGCGGTCTTGCAAATTAGCCATTCTTTATCAGTCAAAGAATGACCTCCGGCAGGGCCACGCTCTGCAAATCAGTGCCGCCTTCGGGATCTTTATCCCGATAGATCGCCCACCAGTCGCGGGCTTGCTCCGGCGTCCACTCCTTCGCAAGATCGCCGCACTCTGCGAAGGCATCCTCCAACTCCGCTGCCGTCGCATACCGCGACTCCAGCGGCTTCGACAGACACTTCGCAATAATCGCCATCAGCCCTTCTGGGATCGCGTCATTGTGCTCCGCCAGTGGTTTCGGTTCCTCATTGACTACGGCGAGCAGCGTCTTCAAGGGCGTCGCCCGGTGGTGGGCCTCCTTCCCCGTCAGCAGGTAATACGCCACCGAGCCGAGGCTGAAGAGGTCGCTGCGTTCGTCGAGGGCTAGGCCCTGCGCCTGCTCCGGGCTCATATACTCCGGCGTGCCGACGATCAGGCCATCCCGCGTGATCTTCGAATCGGGATCGTCCTCAATCTGCTGTACGAGGCCGAAGTCCACGACCTTCGCCTGATCGTGCGGGGCACCATCGGGAAAGACGAGAATATTGCTCGGCTTGATGTCGCGGTGGATGAGGCCATGGCGGTGGGCTTCGCGGAGTGCCCCGCAGACCTGCTTGAGAATGTGCACGACCCGCTCCGGTGGCAGCGGCCCGACGCGGCTGACTATCTCCTCCAGGTTCAGCCCCGGCAGGTATTCCATCACATAGTAGAACGTGCCGTCGTCGGCTTCGCCGTAGTCGTAGACCTCGACGGTGTTCGGGTGCCGAAGCTGAGCCGTGGTCTGCACTTCGCGTTGGAAGCGCTTCACCTGCTCGGGGTTGTTCAGATACTTCGGATGAATGCGCTTCACGGCACAGGGTCGCTTGAGCAACTGATGTTCAGCGAGATAGACCTCGCCCATGCCGCCTTGACCGAGCTTGCGGCGCAGTCGGTACTGCCCAAGAGCCCGCACTGCGGCGCGGGCGGTTTCCACTTCGGCCCGCAACGCAGCGGTCTTTGCAGTGCCGAAGATCGAGAGACCGGCACCCGCCGCGAGCATTGCCATCGCCACCGCGAAGACCATGAACGGATACGCGCCGGTCGTGTCGTGCACGACCACGGCAAAGGTGTCGATGGCCACGGCCGTGAACACCATGCCCGCTGCGACGCCCAGCCCGCGGGCCAGCGTGTTGGGCACCAGCACGCCGTGGAAGACGAGCAGGGCGAACCAGTTGAAGTGCACGATCAGTGCCGCGGCCAGCACTGCATATTGCTCCTGCCGGGCCGTGGCCAGGTTGATCTGCTTGAGAGCTTCCTGGCTGACGATGGCCCCGCTGCGGGTCTCGGCTTGCAAGGTCGGCGAGGTCAGCAGTGTGAACTGCCAGTAAGCGAAGCAGATCGCCATCAGTCCGAACGCGGCGATCTCGATGACGCGCAGCCAGCGTTCGTCGAAGGCTCGGCGTCGGTTCAGGAGCCACGCCGCCGCAAGCAGAGAAAGCAGCGTGATCCCGGAGAGTGCGATGCCGGTGATGCCGACCACATCGCGACCGAAGAGTTCGATGAAGCCGATGATCGACGACGTGAAGAAAAAGAGAAACGGAAACGCAGCGACGAGAAAGCAGAGCTTGAGGCGGTGCTGAAAGAGCGAGCGGGTAGCTTCGTCGAGGCTGCGGTGCTGCGTTTTGGCGATGACGACGGACGGCGGAGCGAGAGCGGTGGAGAGTGAAAGTTCGTAGTCGGTGGTGTGGGTGTGATGTTCGGCGAGCGCCGCGAATCGCCGCGTGCCATTCGGCGAGGGAGCAGTGGAAGTTGGCGACGACGGCATGAAGTCATTGTAACTTTTACAGTTCTTACCGGCAGTTTTTGCAAGGGGAATGCGGGCAACTTTGCAATGCGGTGTCGTTTTAAGCGGTATTCGTGGAAAAGCGAAGTTTGGCACGGCTCCTGCATTAGTCTTTCTCCGCAACCGCACACTTCCCCCAAGGATGCGGCCGCAGAAGTCAGGATCACTGCGACAGGTTCCCCCAACGCTGTCGCCGGCCAACCCCCCGGCCGCGAGATTCTGACAACCCCCATCAGCACGGGCCACGAACCAACCCCCGGTTCGTGGCCCGTTCTCTTTTGGCACTGGCAGCACTCCCGGTATAATAGCGGCAACACCCTGAGTGCCGTCATGCAAGCGTCGTTCATAGTCGCCAGTCCCGGCGTGAAGCTTCCCGAATTCCCATCGGCCAGCCAGCAAGCGGTGGAAACCGCCGACTTGCTGCGTCAACTGCTCGATGTGCAACGCGAGCAACTCGCCTTCCAGCGCAACTTGGCCATGAACAACGACGCCGTCGCCCGCAGCAGGCGGTTTCTGGAAAAGTGGCAGGACGAATTCCCCGAAATTGCGGGCGTCACCAAGACCGTCCTGCCCGCGGTCGAGCGCATGTATCTGCGGATGATCGAGGAACTCACCGACAAGCTCAGCGATGAAGCCGATGAGCTGGAGAACGAATATGTGCTGGGTGAGTTTTTGGACAAGTACGGTGCACGGCTGAATCAGTTGAGCACCATCATCAATAATCTGTCGCCGATCGCCGATGCCGCGGTCGTGCCGCAACCCACCACGCCTGATGAGCCCAAGAGCTAACAGTGCATCCATCCCTCGGCGATCTGGCCCCGCTCCGCGAGCACTACTCGCAGGGCCGCTACCGGCAGGCTCTCGCTGCCGCGGAGGCGTTCGGCCCGCT
>JBGSSZ010000279.1:0-6324 GCA_041736785.1 Limnoglobus sp. | reverse complement strand
CAGCGGATTCGTGATACACTCTGTCATCGCGACGGTTCCTGGATTGGGACGAGGCTTGGCGTTGCAACCTCCTCTTGTACCAACACTTGAACCGTCGCGCTATTCTGTTCGCTCAAACCATGTGAAATATCCGGGCTAAAGGCCAGACACCCGGTACGCGTGCAGGGAACCGGTGTTTCACCGCTTCATACCAGTGCGGTTCGAATCGGTGTGCGGATCGCACGGAGAGTACAAAGAGTTCCTCACGCCCACCCTGTGCGAGAGAGTTTGCCAGATCCAGCAAACAAAGGTCGGGGGTTTGCGAATCAGTTGCGAACAGGATCCGGCGGGATGGGGTCACGGACGTACTTGCGTCCGAAACCGTCACCCTCACGACCGGGCAGCGTGCTCGGCGTGCCACCGCGCGACTGATACTCCCGGCGAGCGCCTGCCACAGACCGCCTCGCCGCTCCGTTCCCATTACGATCATTTCGGGTGCGAGCGAGTCCGCGACACGCAGGATCTCTTCAATGGGGGCACCTTCTTCCAATCGGTGCTCGACGCGAACAGTCGGGTCCGAGCATTGAACGAGACCGAGTTGACTTTTCCAAGCACTGCGTTTGCCGGCCATGGCGAACGGATCCTGAAACGGTTCCGGAACATGGAGTACCGTCACGCGGCCGCCTGCGCTCAGGCGGCAGGCAATTTGAAACGCGCTCTGCGACGCGTCGGAATAGTCGGTCGGGACCAGAATGTGTCGAGCCGTCGCCGGCATGTCATTCATTGCCGCGCCAGCGTCCACGTCGGTACTGTCTTCAACCCGGCACGGCGGCCCGGTCCCAACGATTGCAGTCCATGACGGCGGATCGCTGGCGGGGAAGGAATCATCCGAGGTCAGATCAACAACGTCATCTGCCTCGGTCACTGGGATACTCTTTGCTACTTTGGTCTTCATCGCTCATCCTCCTAATAGATCCGCCGATGCCGCGCGGCTTTGGTTTGAACGTGGTCATGGTCATGGCCGCGCTGTGTTAATGACTAAGGCAATCGCCGTGCCGGTCTTCCGGGGCGATGCGGCGTGCGGGCGGACTGGACGCGAATGACCCAAGAAAGCAAGGAGGTTCACACGAGGATGTTTCCCAGGCCCGATTGAAAGAGACTGAGGGTACACATGCACTGTCGCAGTGCCTTCGAGGGCAATCGGCCAGGAATCGACCACACGCTGGGCTATCATTGACCAGCGGGCTCGCATTTCGTTCGAGTCGCTCGATGAGCTTAGAATGGTTGGGAACAAGCGTGACAGGAGGAAGGATGTCGGAGATGCTTCCTGGTGAACAGTTCCCCTATGAAGAACTCTTCGAGTCCATAGCCGAAAGTCTGGTGGTGATGGACCGGACCGGGCTGGTCGTGCTCGTCAACCGCCGGGCAGAATCGCTGCTCGGCCACTCACGGGACGACCTCGTCGGCAAGCCGTTCGGGGCGATCGTGAACGCGCAGCCTGGCGACACACAGACGGCACTCCTCGCGACCGGACCGGAGCACTCGGTCGAACTTGTCCTTGTCCGCGCTGACGGGCAATTCTTCACTGTGGAGGTGATCGCGGGCCAGCCAGACGAGGAGCGCCAGGGGTTCATCGTGCTGGTCCTCCACGATGTGACCAAGCGGAAAGATGAAGAAGCGGCACTGCTCGCCCGGTCCCATCAACAGTCCCTGGTCGCCGAACTCGGTCGACTGGCTCTCACCGGGATCGACCTGGATCAGCTCATGACCGAAGCCGTGAACGTCATCGTCACGGACCTCGAAGTCGAGTTCGGCAACCTCCTCGAACTGCTCCCGGACGGCCGGGCAATCTTCCGCGCCGGTGTTGGCTGGCGTGAGGATCTCGTGGGCGGCACGACTCTGGAACTTCGGGCCGGCACGCCCGCGGGACAGGTGGTCGTCGACCAGGTGCCGATCCTCGTTGAGATTCTCAGCACCGACGAACGATTTTCCGAATTGTCCGTGGCCCGTGAGCATGGAGTGGTGAGCAGTTTGACCGTTCCGATTCACAGCCCGACCCGTCCGCTCGGCGTTCTCGCGGTCCATTCAGCCCGGCACCGGTCCTTCCTCCCATCGGATGTCCACTTCGTCCAAGCCGTGGCCAACGTCGTCGCGACCACCATGGAACGGCATCGGCACGAGGAGCGGCTTCGCGAGCGGCAGTTGGTCCGAGCCGAGCAAATGGCAGCCATCGGTCAGGTGGCCACGGGCGTCGCCCACGAAATCCGCAACCCGCTCACCTCGATCAAGGGCCTGGTCCAGGTCAATCTCCGGGAAGCGGACGCTCGAGGCCTGCCAGCCGAGGATCTGCGCGTGATCGAGAACGAAGTTCGTCGAATGGAACGAACCCTCCTGACGCTACTCGACTTCGCACGACCACCCCGACCGGACCGGCAGCGACTGGACATTGCAGTCGTGATCGATCGGGTGTACACGTTGGTCGCCGGGCGTGCCAGAAAACAAGGGATCACGCTCCGATTCCAGCGACCTGCGGGATTGATCTGGGTGAGCGGGGACCGGGACCAGTTGCAGCAACTTCTCCTGAACCTGGTTCTGAATTCCATGGATGCCATGCCCGACGGCGGGACCCTGGAGATCGAACTGCGTACCCCGCGCGATGGTCTGGTCGAGATGCTCGTTCATGACACCGGGCCAGGCATTGCGGCTGAGATCCTGCCCAAGGTGTTCGAGACGTTCGTCAGCAGCAAGGAGACCGGGATCGGGATCGGATTGCCCGTTTCCCGGCGGATCGCCGAGGACCACGGTGGAACCCTCGCGGCGTACAACCTCCCGACAGGGGGTGCGTGTTTCGCTCTTCGGATGCCCGCGCTGGACTGACGCAGTCACCGGATTCACGACGGAGATGCTCATGCCGAAGTTGCTCGTGGTGGACGACGAAGAATCCATCCTCCACTTTTTCCGCCGAGCGTTTCCGGGTCCGGATGTAACCCTGTTCACTGCTGCATCGACAGCCGAGGGGCTCGCTGCGGTTGAACGTGATCAGCCGGATGTAGTCGTTCTGGATATCGACCTGGCCGGCGAGTCCGGACTTGACACCTTCCGCCGCATCCACGAACTGGACCCGAAGGTGCCGGTCATCTTCATCACGGGACACGGGACAGCCGATACGGCCATCGAGGCGATGGGGTTGGGTGCCTATGAGTACCTGCTCAAGCCGCTCGAACTGGACCATCTCACGGACTTGGTGGACCGGGCGTTTGAGATCAGCCGACTGATGCGCGTGCCGGTGACGATCCCAAAGACGGGCAAGGCGGAAGGAGTCTCGGACACTTTGGTCGGCCGGTGCCCGGCTATGCAGGAGGTGTACAAGGCGATCGGACGGGTTGCTCTGCAGGATGTGACTGTCCTGATCCTGGGCGAGAGCGGAACCGGCAAGGAACTGGTGGCCAGGGCCGTTTACCACTACAGCAAGCGCGCCCGCGGGCCATTCCTCGCGATCAACTGCGCATCCATCCCGGAGAACTTGCTGGAGAGCGAACTATTCGGGCACGAGAAAGGAGCGTTCACCGGTGCTGATCGCAAGCGGATCGGAAAATTCGAGCAGGCGCACGGCGGCACACTCTTCCTCGACGAGATCGGAGACATGACCCCGCTCACTCAGACGAAAATCCTCCGCGTCCTGCAAGGACAGGAGTTTGAACGAGTCGGTGGGAACGAATCCATCCGGGCCGACGTGCGGATCGTCGCGGCCACCAACCGGGATCTGGAGCAGATGGTGGCGGACGGAACCTTTAGGGCAGACCTGTACTACCGGCTGAATGTCTACACCATTCGGCTCCCATCGCTCCGTGAGCGCGGGGACGACCTCTCACTGCTGGTTGAACACTTCGTTCGGCTGTTCGGCTTGGAATTGGGAAAGGAGGTCAGCAGCGTCTCGGAGGAAGTGACGCAACTCCTCGGCCGGTACTCATGGCCGGGGAATGTCCGGGAACTCCAGAGTGTCCTCAAGCAGACCTTGCTCGGGACGACTGGGCCGGTGATCCTGCCCGAGTTCCTACCCGCATCCGTCCGCGAAGAGGGGAATGCGGCGATGGGGGAATCGAAATTCGATTTTGGAGCACTCACCCCGTACGTCGAAGAGCAGCTTAGCGCGGGCACGATCGCGCTGTACGCCGACTATCAACGGCTGACCGACCGCCATCTACTCGCCCTGGTTCTCCGTCACACTGGTGGGAATTTGTCACAGGCCGCACGGACTCTCGGGATGACGCGAGCGACTCTGCGGGCAAAACTCGTGGCACTCGATCTGACCGTCGACCGCTCCAAGGCAGAGGAATAGTCCGAAGGCGCTCCGCCTTGTGCATTCGCAATGTGTCAACCGGGACCATCCGGGCGATTAATACTCATCGGCTGGCCGATTATCGATCATGCGACTCCATTGAACGCAACACAACTCTTAGACGATTCACTCGGTGGCACAGCCAATACCCGTGAAAAACAAGCGTGAAACCGGGGCGTTCGTCACACTCAGAGCGAGTGGCACGGGCCGTGCGTTAGGTGGAGCACAGGCTCAGACACAACCCACGAAAAGGAGTACGCGCCATGACCAATCGCTTTCGGCGAACCGAGTCACCAACCGCCCAGGACCTGATGCATGAAACCAAATTGCTGATCCCGTTATGGATGCAAGTCAGCACCGCCGCGGACTTGCTCGAAGAAGCGGAGATCGGTGTCGCTCCAGTGGTCGATTCTCGCGGACGGTGCGTCGGCTTGTTCATGGTCGACGACTACCAGCGGTGGTTGGATCGCGGCGAATCAGACGCCGAACCCGTCCTCGAATGCCACCCCCTGATGGGATCAGATGCCGCCAACGAAGTCCGCCATCATATCAGCGGTCAGTTTGCGGCGGCGATGCAAGATACGAGCGTCGATGAGCTCGCGCTTCGCCTCGATGCGGCAGAGAAACCGTATCTCGTCGTCCTCGATCGGCAGACACGGCCCCGAGGCATTGTCTGCGCTCTCGATGTGCTAACGACGGAATCCAATGGCGCTCAACGGCATCGCGAGTTGGTGGTGGCGAACTAAGCATGCTTCGTCACCAGAAATACCAGTCAACCGGCCCACACCTCAGATGAAAACGAAGGAGGATTCTCATGCGCATTCTGATTCACCCCCGGACCATTGCCCCCGATTTCGAGGTGCGGTCCCAGATCGCTGAGTCCCTGCAGACCGCCCTCGAACCGATCCGGTCACGGCTTGACCGAATCGACGTATATCTCACGGATGTGGAAAGATCGCGAGGAGCGCCGGCAAAGCGTTGCCGAGTGGTGGCCTACCTCCCTGCGGACCAGCCGGTGGTTGTGAGCAGTACCGATCGAGATCCGATGGCGGCCGTCAATGCGGCCGCGTCCCGATGTCGTCGATCCGTACGAAATCGTCTGGACCGGCAGCGGGACCGTCGGCGACGGACGGCAGTGGCTTTCTAATCCGAAATGCTGTGAGAGTCCGCGGCTGATCCGGGCTGGCAACCGGCTCGTCAGACAGTGAAAATGTACACGAGGTGTACTTGATAAACTCTGAAATTGTAATGTGAGAAGACGGCATCGAGGGTGGTATGGTCTGATGCCGCCCGCCGCCTGATGCTGAGCACTCCATGCGTATAAGCAGTTTCACAGTGATGAGCTTGGTCGTGGCCGTGGGCTGTGAGAAGCCGACGACAACTCGCCCTGCCCCCGGGCTGGTGCCTGTGCTTGTGGCGAAGGCGGAGAAGCAATCCGTGCCGGTACAGGCCCGCACAATCGGCACTGTCAAAGCCGGAGCGAGCGTCGCGATCCGACCGCGGGTCAGTGGGCAACTGATCGAAGTATTTTTCAAGGAGGGTGCTTATGTCACCATTGGCCAAAAGCTCTTCGGAATCGATCCGCGCCCCTATCAGGCAGCGGTGAAACAGGCAGAGTCGACACTTGCCAAAAGTCGGGCTGTGCTAGCAGGGGCCGAACTGGACCTGCATCGGGCCGAGCGCGTGAACACCGGCGGGGCTGGAGCCGCGATAGAACTAGACCTTAAATAAGCGACGATTTCGGCGTTTGTAGCCGGCGTGACACTGGCCGTTACGGGCGTGGGATCACCTTGGCCCTCATCCTTAAGGGCGGAACTTCGCGTCTTTCACTTTCCTTACCACCCCGCTTTCCGGCCCTTGGACCGTTCCCTTGCCTTCTCGGACCGGAGCATCCGGACTCCGGCGTCAGTGCCTGCCGTCAGCATCGCAGTTGTTCGAGCGTGCGGAAGAAGAGCGGTTGCCAGGGATTCCAACTCAGCAGGCGATAGATCAGCCGCCGACCCGTG
>JBGSSZ010000278.1:0-8206 GCA_041736785.1 Limnoglobus sp. | reverse complement strand
GACGAGATCGAGCGCCAGGCGGCGGCGATCTACCAGGCCCGCGTCGGACGGCTCGGCGTCGCTAACAAAACACCGCCCGAAGCGCGACTCGAAGCCCGGCTCGGGGCCACAGTCGATCCGCTCAAAGTCGCGCCACCCGCTCCGCTGACCGGGAGGGCCTCGCGATGAAGAAGCTCATTCTGATTCTGGTGATCACCAATGCGGGCTGTCTGAATGTTCGTCCCGTCGGTCCGCTCGCGGACTCGTTTCCGCAGAGGCCGCAGGTGAAGGAAGCACCCGTGCTGGAACCCGTCGTGCGTCAAGCCGGCAAACCGACGCCGCCGAGTTTGTATGTGACGCCTTCGGAAATCACAGCGACCAATGCTCTCGACGCCGCGAAACGGCTGCAGCAGGAAATCGATACCGACAAACGCAGCCTGGAAACGATGCCCAAATATACGGAAGTGTCGAACGTGAAATGAATGACGAGGCCCGACCGTCAGGGAGGGCGTGATTCCCTCTCTCACGGTCGGACCTTGTGTGTTTAGGCCTTTTTCTCTTCGTCATTGGCAATCTTGCCCATGAACTCGGGCATGTCGATCCCGCCAATATCTTTCATGACTTGCAGCATCGGGGGCATGGATTTGGCCATGCTCTGCAGGAAGTTGGCAGTGCTGCTGGTGCCGTTGCCACCCCCTTCCCAGACCACGACCTTGTCGAATTTGATATTCGAGATCGCCTTCGCGCTGGCTTCGGCGAGATTGTCCATGTGCTCGAGCATCATCATCTGGAACGCGGCCTGAGACGAACCGCAGGCTTCGATGATCCGCTTGAGACCGTCGCCTTTGGCCTCGAGAATCTTGAACTGTCCGCGGGCCTCGGCTTCCAGCTTCATGTAGATCGCCGTTGCGGTAGCCTCGGCTTCGATCTTCTGTCGTTCGGCAGCACCTTCTGCCTCCACGATGATGCGGGCCTTTTCTGCCTTGGCCGGGGCTTCCAGGCTCGCCCGTTTCTCGGCTTCGATACGCTCCGCGTCAGCAATAGCCGCCTTCGCCATGGCCAAGTTCTGGGCTTCGAGCACCTGAGCCTCAGCTTCGCGTTTCTTGGTTTCGGAGAGCTTATAGGCATCGGCACGCTTCACCGCAAGCTCCGCCTGAGCCGCGGCGATGGTCGCCTGCGCCGTGGCTTCGCCGCTGGTGGCTTTTGCATTGGCGTCGGCAAGCCGCACGCGCTTCTCGCGGTCGGCATCGGCCACCATCGCTTCCCGCTCAAACGCGGCCTTCTGCTCGCCGACCTTCTGATCGCGGTCGAGCTCGGCGATCTTGATCGCCTGCATCCGCTGAGCTTCCTTGACGAGTGCTTCCTGCTCGTACATCGCCGTCTGCTGACCGACATTGGTTTCCTTGTCGAGTTGGGCGAGTCGCACGGCTTGTTCGCGGGTCGCCTCGCGGGTGCCAATCTCGCGGACCTTGGTGGCATTCGCCACGGTCACGGTCATTTCCCGCTCAGCTTCCGCGACGCCGATCTGCCCCTTCTTCTCCTGATCGGCGACGTCGATCTTCGCCTGCTGAATCGCGATCGCGGCGGCTTTGCGGCCGATGGCTTCGATGTAGCCGCTCTCATCCGTGATGTCTGTGATGTTTACATTGATCAGCACCAGGCCGATCTTCTTCAACTCCGGCTCCAGCGACAGCAGAATGTTTTCCAGGAACTTGTCGCGGTCGCGGTTGATGTCTTCGATCCGCATTGATGCGATGACCTGCCGCAGTTGTCCGAAGATGATATCACCGGCCTGCTGCTTGATGTCCTCGGTGTCGAGCCCGAGCAGTCGGATGGCCGAGTTCTGCATCGTGGCGGAATCAGTGCCGATCGCTACGGTAAAGACGCTCGGCACATTGACGCGGATATTCTCGATCGAGAGTGCGCCTTTGAGCGGGACTTCAATTTGAATCGGTTCGAGGCTGAGGTAGGAAAAATCCTGGATGAGGGGGACGACGAATGCTGCCCCGCCGTGAACACAGCGAGCCGCATTGCCACCACCGGTCTTGCCGAAGATCACCAGCACGCGGTTCGACGGGCAGCGTTTGTAGCGCCGCGCCAGCAGCATGATGAAGCCGAAGATCACGAGCCCGGCGACGAGGGCCAGGATCAGCGGCCAGGGGAGATCGCTGGCGGTGCTGGGGACGGCCTTGGTCAATTGAGCGAACATTAAACGGTCTCCATGGGGATGGTTTCGGTGTGCGGTTCGACCTCGACGGCGTCGCCACGCAGGGCAATGACGCGGACAGTGCGGCCGGTGCCAATCTCGCACTCGGCAAACGCTTCGCACTCGACGGTGCGGTTGTGGATGTGGAGCGTGACCTTGCCGGGCACGACGCTGCCGGGGATGCGCAGGTAGACCGTGCCAATGGTGCCGAGTGCGTTTTCAAGATTCGCGGTGCCGTCGTCCTTGAGCTTCTGAAAGAGGCTCATGATGCTGGCGACGGAGTAGAGCGCGACCACGCCACCGAGCGTGGCGGCTGCGATGGTGCCGGGGAGTGGCACGCCGTAGCTGGCGGCACTGAGCCCGGCGAGACCGAAGAAGCAGATGGCCGCGGCGACGGAGCGGAGCGTGAGCATGCCAAAGAAGCCGTTGTCGTGGCTGCCATGTCCGCTGTGTTCGTGACCGAGATCGTGATCGGCATCGAGCCCGACGCCAATGGCCGAGGCCAGAGCTTGCAGCAACAGAATCGAGCCACCGAGCCCGGCCGTAATGAGAAAGACTGTTTCCATATGCCACCATTCGGGTGTGGGAGGTGGTTCGCCCGTGGCGTGTGTATATTGATCAAAGTGGGTCGTACCCCGGCGCCACGCTACCGCCAAACCATCACTTTTTGCCAAACTGGTACCGTTTTACTGTTCAGGAGTCGGACTATGCGGATTATTGCACTGGCGACATGCTTTCTCGCGCTGAGCGTGTGTACCGCCGCGGAATCCTTGACCAGCGGCGTGCCGGTGGGGAAACGGCCCGGACCGTACAGCTTCCTTGTGGCGACCGGCAAGGAACGCGGGCAGTCCACATGCTTTATCTGCGAGCAGGGCAAGAAGCCCGCGGTCGTGATCTTCGCCCGCAGCCTGAGCGATCCTTTGGGGAAGTTGCTGCTGAAGTTCGACGACGAAACCGGCACGCGGAAAGACTTCAAGGCTTGGATGACGCTGCTGACTCCGAAAGCTGATCTCGATGCCCTTGCGAACTGGTCGAAGACGCAGGGCTTGAAGAGCGTGCCGATCGGCGCCTTTGAAGACACCGATGGCCCGCCCGCGTACTTGCTGCACAAAGACGCTGACGTGACAGTGATGGTCTTTGCGAACGAGAAAGTGCTGCTGAACCGGTCGTTCCGCAGCGGCGAGTTGACGCTGAAGGACGTGGATGCGATGATGGCAGAGGCGAAAACGGCGCTGGACAAAAAGAAGGAGTAAGACGATGGCGACGGCAACGAAATCAAAACTCGCAACGCAGAAGCTCGACATGATGGGTGTGCTGGCGCTGGCACTGGAACTCACAGCGATAGAGCAGGAGGCGTTGATCATGGCCCTGCAAAGCCGCCTGCATTTGAAGCAAAACCCCTTGCACCCGGGGTGGAAAGCTGAACTCGAACGCCGTTCGGCGGATCTTGACAACGGCAAAGACCCCGGCATTCCGGCATCCGAAGTCCGACGCATGGCACGGAAAATCATCGATGGCTGAAATCCGCTACAGCACTGCCGCCCAGAAAGAGTACTCGGAAGTTCTGGAGCGATATTACGAGATCAACCCTGATTTGAGTGGACAGTTTGCGGTCCAGGTGGAACGAATCGAAAAGCTGCTCGAGTTGTTTCCCGAGTTGTATCCGTGCCACGAAGACTACGAAGGGATCTACTGGATCACCCAAATCCAGGGCTTTCCTTATTAGTTCATTTACCAAGTCCGTGGACGAAACTGTCGTGTGATCGCGATTGCCCACGAGAAGCGCGAGCCTGGCTACTGGACTCGTCGTTGAATCGCTGCGACTTCGCCAGTCGCGCCTGACGCACCAATGAGTGGGAGCGTTCCGACTGCGCCGGCGACATTCCCAATTAGTGAAACAAGTCCGGTCCCGGATTCCCGGCGATCTGGGTGGAATGTGGTAAATCTTGAAGACAGCAAGTTCAGGACGAATGGCGAAACTGTCCGGATCAACGAGGCTCGGAACCCACCAGGCACAACAGCCACCCGCGATGCAACTGACATCGCAACGATGGGATCAAATTCGACTGCCGCCGACCCGGCGAAGTGACTCCCAGGAGCGGGAACGATTGAAGTCCAGATGAAGCCCGACCCGCTCGGGGGCGGGTCGCCGGCTTCATCGGCACGATGCGAGGAGTCCGCAAGCGAGCTTGAGCTGTTTCTCATTGAAATAGCCCGATGCCGGTTGACTGGACACCGACGCACCCGCGTGCCGCGCGCTATTGGCGGCACCGTCGCGATGAGCCGTCAAACGCT
Source organism: Limnoglobus sp. (assembly GCA_041736785.1). Classification (GTDB taxonomy): domain Bacteria; phylum Planctomycetota; class Planctomycetia; order Gemmatales; family Gemmataceae; genus JBGSSZ01. Next base: position 3,726 of record JBGSSZ010000278.1, on the reverse strand, counting down.
CGCGATGAGGGCGGGTCCGTCGGGAATGACTGTGTCCGTGCTGACACCCCCGACGATAGACATGCGTAGAATGGTTCGACCAGGGGTGAGCATCAGTCTCCCCGGTCGCCTTGGCGGCGAGCTTCAGGGCGAGGAAGCCCGAATCGAGTACGCGAAGGCCCCTTCCACTTCCATGCCGTCGCCTTCGGACGCGGCATTGGGGAGATGACTGGCAATGCAAGAATCGGCATCCAAGAATTGGCGCACGTGGCGGTTGACCGCAGGTCGGAAGGATTCCGCCCCGCAACTGGACCTTCCCCCGGCTCGGGCGAGCCTGCTGGCGGAACGCCCCGGTCCCGACGGGATCCGCTGGGGCCTGGTGAACCGCGTCCGCGCTGAAATCGCCGCGGGCACGTACGATACGGAAGAGAAATTCGCCCTCGTCGAGGAGCGGTTGCTTGCCCTTTGCGAATAGGAATCCGCCGTGCCGCTGCCTGCCGTCGAAGTGTCGCAGACTCCGGAAGAGAAGTTCCGGGAGTATTTGGCGAGCCGGCCCGACCCGAAGCGATTCACCGAGCAGATGCGCGAACTCGTGCAGCATATTTTCGCGAAGCACTCGCACTTCGATGCCGAGCAACTCATCGATGACCTGAAGGTCGCCGAGAAATCGGTCAGCCGGGCGACGATCTATCGCACACTCGGCAAACTCGTCGACGCGGGGATGCTCCGCACCATCGAGATTGGTCCGCGGACCATCTACGATCACGACTACGGCTACCCGTGGCACGAGCATCTTGTCTGCGAGACCTGCCACAAGATCATCGAGTTCCAGCATGAAGCAGTCGAAGGGCTGCTCAAGGAAATTGCGGCCGAGCATCGTTTTCGAGTTACGGGTCACACTCTGCTGCTGCGTGGCGAGTGCGGTGACTGCGCCGACGCCAACGCAGCCCGCCGTCGCTCGGTCATGTGATGCCTCAAGTCTGATGTCGAAGTCAGTAATTAGCCAGTTTTGTCAATCAAAGTTCACAGCTCCAGTCTCTGCGGAGAATAAAATTCAGATTTTTTGAGATTTATCAATTCTACGCATTCTGCCGATTCTTTGATCGCAACTCTCTGACACCTGAAGACTTAGTCTAAAGCTCAATTTCCCCGATGGTCGATTACGAATCGATTCAAGTGCTTGCCGCTGGCCAGTGCTGTTGACACGGATATTGGCCTTAGTTAGAACTTGAGAATGAAAATCCCTTTCAAGAGGAATTTTCAGAACGACCCTCACAATCGAACACTTCGGAGAACGGTCCAATGAGCTTCAAGCTGAATTTCATGCGTCTGGAATCACGGGAAAATCCCAGCGGTGTCGATGATCCGACTGCGGCACTGCCGCCGGTCGATCCGAACACGCCAGTTGATCCTGCGCCGCCTCAGCCTGGTGGCACGCAGGGTCCGGTCGATCCCACACCGCCCAACCCGCCATACTGAATTACTCAACCGGCCTCCTCTGAGGCCGGTTGTTTTTTTCATAACGATCGTGCTGATCATTCGGTTTGAACAGGTTGCGACGCATATGCGGGAGGACCGTACGAGTTTTTGACAATTGTCTATTCTTGCCAAATTGCCCATTTTCACACCGCTCTTATCGAAGACACTACCGCCCGAATTACCACAGCTCGGACGGTTTTCACACTAAGCCGGAGCGCGACCCATGACCCGTCTCTACTGCGAACATCTCGAAACCCGCGAAAATCCTGTCGGGCCTGTCATCGTCGACCCGATCGGTATCCCCGTGACTGAAGCACCCCCTGCCGCCACGGCTCCCATCGTGACCGAGGCTCCTGCTCCGGACATCACCGTCATCGACAAGCTCATTCAGCAGACCATCGACGCCATCTCCAGCGGATACTGATCCGCGGCGTCGCCTTGCAACCTGTCGCCGGACTCGGTATCAACCGGGTCCGCGTTTGAGGAATTGCATGTGCTGACGCTCGCACTCGGGATGTTGGTCGTGTCTACTCCACCGGCGAAGGTGGCAGCACCGCGACTGCACGTCGGCGATGAACTGGTTTACACCGGTGTCGTCGTCGAAGAGAGCTTGCGCATCGAAAAGCTCTGGAAACGCACGACCAAAATCGAGGTTCGGGCGTTCGTGCTGGGCGTCCATGAGCGCGGGACCGATCTGGCACTTCTGACACTGCTGCACCCGCAGGACAACGCCGCCATGGCCCGTGTGGCTGTGGATGTCAACGGTGCCGCCAAGGGTGGCGAGCGTGAGCCGGTGGTCCGGCTAGAACTCATCCGCCTCGATGTTGCCGGTGCGGTGCTGCGACTGCTGCCGGAGCCGACCCCGCCGCCGCTGACGCTGAACGAAGAGACCACATCCAAACCGTTTGCTGCACGATTGACTCAAGAGCCGGTGCTGATCGAGCTTGCCCTGTTTCCGCCGCGCCCGACAGCGGGTGCCAAGGCCAGCGACACCTGGACGCAATCCGAAGCGGGCCACCCCGACACCGCCTGGACCGCAAAGCGACCTGTCGTTCTCGATGGTGCCGAAGTCATCGAGTTCGCTGCGGAGCAGATGTCGGCGAAGTGGGCCAAGCCGAACGCCTTTGACAAACCCTGGCGACACAGCCAGCGGTTCTGGCTGGCGCCCGGCGACGGCATTGCCCGTGTGATCTGGCGGCGCTTCGAGGTGAACGATGGCCCAACCCCCGCGACCAGCATCGAGACAAGGCTCGATTGGCAGCCCACAGTGCCGCACCGCGATGAGGGTCTGGATCGCGTCCGCCGTGAAATCGAGTTCGCGTGGTGGTTCAGTCAGCAGGTCGAGAAGCTGCCTGCCGAAAACCACCCGGCAATTGCCGCCCGGATTCGGCGCTATTGCGAAGACTATCCCGCGACTCCGTTCCGCGAAGCGGTCGAATCCGTGGGACGCCGCTGCCTGGTGAAGTGATTCAAACCCGCGGCGGTGGAGCACTGCTCACATCCTGCACCCGCGTCGCCCGCTCGACCAGCCGTCGGGCGTAATCCAATTCGACGAGCGACGACTGAACTGCAATGCGGGTCTCGACTACGAGGATCAGCACGGCCACAAACATACAGCAGGCTCCGCAGATGCCGGTGATCGCGGGGACCAGGCCGTTGTCCCATTGCAGCGTCAGAGTCAGGCCGAGCGTGATGCTGGTGCCGACCAGGATGCCAATGGAAAGGTAGAGGAGCGACACCGCGGTGTGGAGCAGTTGCAGTCGCCGGGTTAGTACGACGAGCAGTCCGGCGATGAGCGTGCGCTTCTCTTCGGCGTTGCGTGCCGGCGTCTCGGCAGTGAGTGTTTCGGAGAGTTCGGAGAGATCGCGGATGCGGTCGACGACGCGGCCCATGCGGTTGGTCGTCGCCAGCGAGAGCATCCCGGACGCCGAGATCAGCACCGCAGGCGTAATCATTGCTCCGAGCACATTCGCCCCGGCCACCATATTGATTGGCATTACTTGGCGATCCCCCGCACCTTCAGCCAATCCGCGAGCCGCTGACCCCACGAGTCTGTCGGGGTACCGGTCTTCGGGTTCATCCCCACGCCATGCCGGCCTTTTTCGTAGATGTGAAGCTCAGCCGGGACCTTAGCCCGGATATTTCACATGGTTTGAGCGAACAGAATAGCGCGACGGTTCAAGTGTTGGTACAAGAGGAGGTTGCAACGCCAAGCCTCGTCCCAATCCAGGAACCGTCGCGATGACAGAGTGTATCACGAATCCGCTG